>JAMWCW010000001.1:131625-148100 GCA_023819145.1 Candidatus Omnitrophota bacterium | reverse complement strand
CCGCACAGGTTCCTTTAACGACTTTTATTAAACCGCTACTATCCGCAAGAGCAAGACAGCAGATAAACTTTGCCTTTCGTTTATTTAAAGGCACGTCTTTTAAAAGACGCAAAAGTTTTTTGTTATTATCTTCATAAGTGGCTTTTCTGCCGGCAAACCGTGCAGAATAAACTCCGGGTCTTCCTTTTAAGAAATCGACCGCTAAACCAGAATCATCGGCTATGCTGATATGCTTAGTTCTCTTCGCACAAAAAACCGCCTTAGAAATAGCATTTTCCTCAAAAGTGGAACCTTTCTCTTTTATCTCGGGAATGTTAGGAAAATCGGCAAGGTTTAGTATTTCTACAGAGAGGTCCGCAAGCAGTTTTTCTAATTCTTTCTTCTTATCAGGATTACGCGTGGCAACTACCAATTTGCGTCTCATCTCATATTTCCAACCTCAATAACTCCTTTTCTAAAGTAATTAATTCCATAATCCCCTTCTTTGCTAAATCGAGGAAATTTTTCATCTGTTCAAATGTAAAAGGTTCTCTTTCAGCAGTTCCCTGAATTTCAATAAAGTTCCCCCCACCAACCATCGCCACATTCATATCAACTTCTGCGCGAGAATCTTCATCATAGGTCAAATCAAGCAAGAGATTTCCTTCTACAATTCCCACGCTTATCGCAGCCACGTAGTCCTTAATAGGTAAATTGGATAACAGGCCATCTTTGCGCATCTTGAGCAAACAGTCTGCTAAGGCAATAAAACCTCCCGTAATAGAAGCGGTGCGTGTCCCTCCGTCTGCCTGTATCACGTCGCAGTCTATCCAAATGGTCTTTTCTCCCAATTGTTTTAAATCTACAACAGTGCGCAAACATCTACCGATAAGACGTTGAATCTCCTGTGTCCTTCCGCTGGGACCTGAACGTGAGTTTTCTCTCGGCGTCCGGGTGGTACAGGCACGAGGAATCATTCCGTATTCAGCAGTAATCCAGCCAGAACCTGTCCCTTTCAAGAATGGCGGAACCTTATCTTCTAAAGAAGCAGTGCAGATTACTCTTGTTTCTCCCAGCTCAATGAGACAAGAACCTTCTGCGGGCTTAATATAATTACGGCCAATTGTAACTTTCCTAAGATTATCTAACCCTCGATTATTTGCTCTTAGCATAGATATCCCTCCCCTGCGTATCTATTCCCACAATCACAGGAAAATCTTTCACCTCTAACCTGAAAACTGCCTCTGTTCCTAACTCCGCCCAGACAACCAATGTTTTTTTCTTTACAAATTTTGACAAATACGCGCCTGCTCCAGAAGGGGCAAGAAAATATATCGCCTTATATTTTTTAATTGCGGAAATAACTTCTTCAGAGCGCTTCCCTTTTCCAATCATTCCTTTTAAGCCGTTTCTTAAAAGGGTGATTGTGAATTTATCCATTCTTGAACTGGTAGTAGGTCCGCAGGAACCAATTATTTTCCCGGGATACTCAGGGGTAGGTCCACAGTAATAAATTACCTGATCCTTTAAATCAAAAGGTGGCTTCTTTCTTCTTATAATTAAATCACAGAGTTTCTGATGTGCCTGGTCTCTTGCGGTATAAACTACTCCCGTTAATAAAACGTCCTCCCCTACTTTTAATTTCCTGATTTCTTTCTCATCTAAGGGTAGAGTTATTCTTTTCATAATCTTAATTATCACAAGTTTTCAAAACTTAACGAACCCAACAATCAATTATAGGGTTTTAGTTGCCGAACGCGTGGCGTGACAACTAATATTTACTGCCACCGGAAGCCCAGCAATATGCGTCGGGAAAGTTAAAATATTTACGCCTAAACAAGTAGTCTTTCCCCCTAAACCCATCGGTCCGATATCTAATTTATTTATCTCTGCATATAATTCTTCTTCTAATTTCTTTATTTCATTCCTGGTTTCGGATTTCGCCACCCATCTTTGTTGGGTAAGACTCGCTCTAAAGGGGCGGGGATTTCGAATTTCTAAAAGGGTTGCTTCTTTTGCGAGAATTGCTGCTTTTTCAAACGTTCCCCCCATTCCCACGCCCACCACAAAAGGTGGACAAGCATCGGGTCCGGCTTCTTTTACAACTTTAATTATAAACCCCTTAATTTCTTTCAATTTTGCGGTAGGTTCAAACATTTTGATTTGTGATTTATTCTCTGCTCCAAAACCTTTTATGCAAAGCTTAATCTCTAAATTATCTCCTTTGACCATATCCACATAAACAACTGCGGGCGTGTTATCATGGGTGTTTAATCGGGATAAAGGTTCGCAAATAGACTTCCTCAAATAACCTTTCTTATAAGCTTTCCTTACCCCCTCATTTATTGCCTTGATTAAATCTCCTCCACATATCTCTATTTCCTCTCCTATCTTTAGAAAAACAACCACCATCCCTGTATCCTGGCAAATAGGAAATTTTTCTTTCTTTGCTATTTTAGCATTTTCTATCAAAATCTTAAGCAAACCACGGGCTCTCTCACTATCCTCATTTAAATAAGCTTTATTTAAAGCTCTATAGATATCTCTTCGTAAAACAAAATTTGCTTCCAAAGCAAGTTGACAAATAGTATCTTTAATTTCTCCTATATCTATTTTTTTCATATTATAAAAATAATTTTTTATTAATTCGGGTTTTAAAATAGCATAGATATCAGGAAAAATCAAGGTTCCTTTTTATACAGCAACTTATTTACCTTATCCACCAGAGACTTTATCTCATCTTTTTTGCGGACAGAGATAGGCCCTTTCTTATCAAATACTAAGCGCTCGCTCAATTCCCTTTCCAAGCGGTAAAGAGGACCGACAAAATGGTGAGAAATCTTCAAAGAAAATCTAATCATAATCAAAAGAAAAACAAAAACTATGCCTAACAAAGCAAAACTAAAATGGCGCACGAGAGATATTAAGTTGTATCCACTTGATTCTGAAATTGCTGGTTGATAAATCGTAATACTTAAGATAAGAAGGTATAAGGATAAAATTGCTAAAGCAGTGGGTATAGCAACAGAAATACAGACCATCGTAAGCATATTTCTCTGAAAAGAACTTTTAATAAATATTCTTTTTCTTCTTTCCTTCTTCATTATCCACCCCCTTTATTTATAAGCCCAAGTCTGTAGGGGCTCTTCCTAATGAATGAAGTAATTTAATAACTGAAGCAATCCGATCCTCTAAACTTTGTTCCAATCCTGCTCTATCTGGATAAATTTCATAAAATGCCCTATATTGTTCAGGAGTTACATTAATCATTAAAGAATTGGCTCCTGAAAGTAGGCCTAAACGCAAACCATCTGTCTTATCTAAAGTCTCTAAAGCAGTGGTAACCAAAATTCTTGCAGAGGGATTTTTTATTCTCGCTTGGGCAATAATTTCCAAAACCGATTTTAGGGAAGGTTTAGTCCAATTCCCAAGAGGAGTATCCGGATGAGGAATAAAAGGACCAAAAGAAAACATCTCTGGTTTCAATTCAGTGGTTAAATCAATGTTTTTTGCTACATCTTCCGCCTTCTCCTCTGGTAAACCGATTAGAAATCCCGTCATAAGAATATACCCAAAAGTAATAAGTTCTTTGATTAATGCTATACGTTTCTCCAAGATATAACCCGGTCTAAATCTTTCGTAGAGTAAAGGATTGCTTGTTTCAAAACGCAAAAGCACACCCCTAGCTCCCATTCTATAGGCTTCTTTGTAAAGCTCCTCTTCTCTTTCTCCTAAACTTAAGATAATTAAACAAGCGCATTTTTCACGAATTTTCTTAATCATCTCGCATATTTTTTGTGTATCGTACCAAAAGTCTTCTCCTGATTGAAAAACCAGCGCCTTAAAACCTAACCTATTTACTGCATAATCGGCAGTCTCGACTACCTCCTCTATCGTCATCCGATAACGTTTGATTCTATCATTGCTCTTTCGCAGACCGCAGTATAAACAATCGTTACGACAGAAATTGGAAAACTCAATAATTCCATGAACACAACAGGAATTACCCGCATATTTCTGACGGAGAGAATTGGCTCTTTGATATAAGTTCTGCGGTCTTGTGCTTGTTTGAGAATCTATTTCCTGGAGTTTAAAAAATAGTTCTTTCCAAGCATCTAATATAGATAAGGCTTCAACTTCGGAAACTCTCTGGATAGCAAATCCCCCTTGCGCATAAATATAATCGCCAATCTTTAAAGAAAGAAAATCATTCTTGGCATGTTTTATTTCTCCAAAATAATCTACGGTGACTAAGTTATCTACAATGCCCACGACTTTTCCTGGTATAGCGTAACACATCTTATTTTAATACAGGATATTGTTCAATAAACCAATCTGTTAACAAGTTCAATCTATCTTCTATTTCTAAACTCATTTTGTCACCGAGATCGATGGACTTGGGTTGTATGGCTAAGAGATATGTTTTGGCCTGAGTATATTCTTTTAAGAAATCGAAAATCAAACGGGGTGAGAGATTATGAGTAGAGAAAAGATTAGCGGTTTTTATATTTTCTGAATTAAATATATCCAAATCTCCAAAAGCACCTCCAAAATCAACGGCATCTACTATAAGAACTGTATCGGGATTTTCCTGAACAATTTTTCCCAAGAGGTTCTCGGGACTAGAACCTCCATTGTAGACACGCACACTGATTTTCCCTACAAGTCTTTCTGCAAGAACAGAACCAATGGCATCGTCTCCGCGGATAGGGTTTCCTATACCTAAAATAATTACTTTGCCTCTCAAAATACCTTCCAATTTATTTAATATATCCGTGCTCATCCGTTTCTATAATCTGTATTTCTAAGTCTTATGATTTAATTACAGCTTCTCGACGGCACTTAGGACAGAGAATGTGAAAACGGTCGCTTCTTAAGGTGGGCAGTTCTTTATCAGGTAAGCTCTTAATTTCCGCTAATTTTTCTTTAGAAAGATAAAAAAGCATAAGCGAAGTGTTGGAAAATAACATGGTTCCCAGTTTTTTGGCTACCCATATAAGCTGGTCAGAAGGAGCAATAATCTCTTTGCAAAAACTACAACGAACGAGCTCTTTCTCTATACTTTGAAACAACTCCTCTCTTTTTCCAGTAGTGGCTAAATCAAATTCCTTGGAAAGAATAATCCCCTTCTCTGTAAGGCAATTCGCCTGACAATTTCCACAGAATATACAGGTATCCCAGCGCACAGTAAGAATTCTTTTATCGCCTTTGTCCTCTAAAGAAAGTGCACCTGCGGGACAAACCTGAACACAAGCACCACAACCGACGCATTCTTCGTGATGAAATTCAGGCTTTCCCCTAAATCTCTCAAAAGGTGTATGCGGTTTAAAAGGAAATTTTGAAGTATACGGTCCTTTAATTAAGGCCTTAATTGCCTCTTTTATAATTCTTGGTTGTAATAAACTTGGTAATTTCATACTAACTCATAGTTAACAGGCTATAAAAACGGATAAAAGCAAGTGTAACTTCAACTCTTACTATCTTCCTCATATTTATCACAAACACTCTTTTCCCAGGGTTTTACTCCTGATTTATGTGCGCCTTTTGCCAGTGCATGAGCAGAAACAGGGGCAGTAAGTAATAAAAATATGATGCAAAGCAATGCCTTTATACCCGGAGCAGAAAAACCAAATTTCACAAAGACAGCAAAAAGTATACTGCATGTGCCGAGTGTAACGCACTTTGTAGATGTTTGTAGGCGGTTGTACACATCCGGCATTCTTACCAGTCCAATACAGCCAAATAAATCAAAGGCAATGCCTATAATTATAAGTACAAAAACAATTATTTCAATCATCGAATCTCTTACCCTCCAAAAATTTCGCCAGCGCTAAAATGCCGATAAAACTTTGTAAAGCCCAAGCAATGGCAATATCAATATACCAATCTCGCTCTGTATATATCGCCATAATCGCACATACTCCGATAATAAATATTCCTAAGATATCAGTGGCTACTGCCCGATCTGCAGGGGTCGGACCTCTTAATATCCGCACCAAAGAGAGCGTAAAGCAAATAACCAAAAGTAGCGTCAATTTAATAGTAATGGTATCTTTAAGATAAGAAAATATTAAAAATATTGCTACTGATAAAAATAAGATTCCCGCAAACCATCTTATATATTTCGCCATTATAAATTCCCTTCAACTTTACATTTTAAATAAAAACTATTCAAAAATCTCTCCCAGAATATTCTCAAATTTGCCCACAATCATCTGTGAAGTCTTATCTATATCCGTGATTTTGACATCTATCCAATGTATATAAAGCACGCCTTCACTATCATCTATATCCACGCAAAGCGTTCCCGGGGTAAGGGTAATAGAATTAGAAAGCATGGTAAGGGCGGTTTCAGTTTTTAGTTTAGTTTTAACTTTTACTATGCCAGGATTAATGGGCAAACGCGGGTTTAAGACCCGAAAAGCAACATCTAAATTTGCTTTTACACACTCTTTAATGAAAATAAAAATGTAGACTAAAAACCAAAAATATCTCTTGGGCTGAAGCCACTTATGGGGGCTACCCGTAAACATATCTCCCATTAAGAAAGAAACTAAAAAAGCCACTAATAGACCAGTAAGAACATGTTGCCAGTCAAATTTAAAGGACAACATTATCCAGATGATAAAAGAAATAAAAAAGGTAATTAATCTTGAACGCATATTCCTACTTCCCCAAAATCCAGAAAATATAATCCCTGCCAGAGATTAAAACATCTTTCGCCGGTTCAATAATAAATTTAATCAGAGGAGCAAAAAATAAGCCTACCAAAATACAGCTTAAGGCTAAAATCCCCATTGGAAAAAGTAAACTTCTCCCCACTTCTTTAACTCCACTCTTATCTTTAGCGGAACGCAAAAATGCATAAGTTTGTACCTTAAGGAAAGACGCCAGAGTAATCAATGAAACCAAGATGCATACCCCTGCACCAAAAATATTTTTTGCTTCTATGGCAGCAATAATAATAATGAGCTTACTCCAAAAACCACAAAAAGGCGGAATCCCAGCAATTGATAAAGAGGCAATTAAAGATGTAGTAGAGGTAAAAAGCATTTTATGGGCCAAGCCTCCTAACTCCTCAAGTCTGCGACTTCCTGTTGCATATTCCACTGCCCCTGCATTCAAGAAAAGCAAAGACTTAAAAAGGGAGTGATTAAAGAGATGGAATAACCCACCAACAATTCCTAACGGACTACCCAAACCAATCCCAAAAATGACATATCCTATTTGGCTTATAGAGTGATACGCTAAAAGACGTTTAAAATCCCACTGTCCAATGGCTAAAATTACTCCTATACTCATAGAAATTATCCCCAACCACATAAATATGGAAGAAATCTTGGAAGTAATTCCTACTATATTAAATGCTATCCTCACCAAAGCATAAATTCCTAATGTCTTGATGACTACTCCTGAAAGCATCGCAGAAACAGGGGCAGGTGCAGACGGGTGTGCATCGGGAAGCCAAGTGTGAAAAGGAACCAATCCTGCTTTTAAACCAAAACCCATAATAAACAGAGCCAAGGCAAACATTATGATTCTTGAATTTTCGGACAAAGAAAGATAACGCGCAACATCTGCCATGTTTAATGTGGAAGTGCTTCCCCAAATCATAGCGATTGCTAAGAGTATAAACATAGAAGCAATGCTTCCCAATACTAAATATTTAAAAGAAGCCTCTAACTCTTCCGCCTCTACCCCAAAAGCAACCAAGGCATAACTTGCTATAGAAGCAATCTCCAAAAATACAAAAATATTAAAAATATCTCCACTTAAAACTACCCCGTTTAAACCTGTAAGCAAGAGAAAGAACAAACTGTAATAAAAACCTTCGTTGTTAAAGCGTTTCTCAATATAATCCCATGAATACATAATTGCCATTAAACCAATAAAATTAATTACTATAAGCAACAATACACTCAATGCATCCAACTCCAGACATATACCAAACGGCGGTTCCCACCCTCCCATAGGATAAATCTTAGGTCCATTTTTTATCCATAAAGTACTGATAAGAGCATAAACAAAGAGAACCATACCTGCAAGAACTGCCAGATATTTTACATATTTCTCCTTAATCTTCCCTAATATAACGCTTAAAAAAGCGGTTAACAAAGGAACAGCGACAAATACAGGCATAGAAAAACTCCTTATCCTTTCAAACTTCGCATTTTACTAATATCAAAAGTGCCATATTTTTCATAAAGTCTTATTGCCAAAGCTACCATTAAAGCGGTTATACCCAAACCAATAACAATAGAAGTTAGTATCAGTGCCTGGGGAAGAGGATCCACAAAATTAACTGCCGAACCATCCTTTACTAAAATAGGGGCTTCTGATTTAACACGATAACCTAAGAGAATAAAAAATAGATTAATAGCATACTCGGAAATCCCAAAACCTATAATTTTTTTAACAATGTTAGCTTTAGCCAGAATACAATAAATACCAATACCAAACAGCATAAAACATAAAAAATATACTGTCATTGTTTATCTCCCAATTCATTCTTAGTTAATGTGCCAAGTCCTGCCATAGTAAGAAAAATTGCAAATAGTCCTGCCCCCACCTTGAAAAAGATAGCAATATTGGACAAAATTATTCCTCCCGAACTGAAAAGGTCGAATGGTTTCCCTTTCGGAAAAACATTCTTAAAAAAATATCCTCCATACAAACCAATGATTGCAATGCTTAAAAACAAAATGCCTGCTAAAGATTCTATAATAGAGTTAACTTTCTCATTTATTAATTTTCCTGCCTGTTCACGACCAAAAGCAAGTACGAGATGGATAAAAGATAAAGCAATAATAACCCCTCCTGCAAATCCACCACCAGGACTCAAATGCCCATGTAAAAGTATGTACACGCCATAGAGAAAAATTAAACTTACGGTAATACGCGTAATTCTTTTGACAATTAGACTCATTCCTTTTGGTTTCATTTATCAATCCTCTTCTTAACTTTAGTCATCCTCAATACTGAAAGAACACCTAAAACCGAAGCAAAAAGAATAGTAACTTCTCCCAAGGTATCATAACCTCTGAAATCAAGGATAATAGCAGAAACAACATTAACCGCAGAAGTTTTATCCTTTGCCTCGGCAATATAACGCGAACCCATATTCATTAAAGCGGAACCAAACTTGGGCAAATCATTAAGGGCTTTTATCCCAAACCATAAAAATAAGATTAGAAATATCAAGCCAGAAATCAAATATCTAAATTTATTCTTGGGGTATTCTTTTTCAATATTCCTACCAATGGTAGCCCTGATTAAAATAACTAAAACAAGTATTTCTACCACCAACTGGGTTATGGCGAGGTCGGGTGCCTTCAAGAGCAAAAACTGTAAACTTAACCCCATTCCCACCGCTCCTAAAGCAATGACACTGGAAAGCAAATCCTTTATCTCCATAGCGATAATCGCACCGATAATCATCAAAACTAAAACAATATTAAAGACTAACATTTTATTATTTGAAAGTTATCTAATAATAAAGAATCTTGTTTGAACACACATTTAAAATATTGCCTCTCCACTTCACTTTCAGAAAGCAAGTCAAATAATATTTATAATATTTTAAGATGTTTAATTAACTAGCAGAAAGAATAATGTAAGCAAACCCACTAAGCTCCAAGTTACATATAAATCAAGATTTCCTGTATGTAGTTTCCTAAAAAATCCACTTATTACCAAAAAAGTATACCCGATTAAACTTGTTAAAATATATACCAGACGGTCAAGCAGATAATAAAGTAAGAATGATACATTATGGAATAGTTTTTGGAGTAAGTGGAACAAATCCAATCTATCACTTTGCAGAACATAAAATATTCTATTCACCACGGAGCACTCCTGTAATGTTTTATAAAATCCCGATGCAGGAAAAGCCGTACATGCCTTCCCGGAAGTCTCTGCGCCAACAAAAATTTCGTCTTTTCTCAATCCTTTGGTCTTTTCATTAAGGATTAATCCATAGACAAAACCAATAATAATCGCTCCACCAAAAAGAAAAGCAACTACTATACTCTGCCAGTGTCCAAGATAATTTAATTTTCCCGGTATATAAGGAAAAATAAAATAAGTCAGGAACGGTTGCGAGAAAATACCCAAGAAAATACACATAACCGAAAGTAATAATAGCGGCATAACCATTTTAAAAGATGCACCATTAATTTTTTTATCCTCATTACCATTTTTCTTTTCTCCAAGAAATATGGCATGGATAAATTTAATAAAACTCGCCAATGTCAAAGCACTGCCAAACATGGCTGTGATCAGACAGAAGATTACCGCAATCCGTAAACCGTGATCTGTAAATCGTAATTTCTCAAATAACCCTTGATAAATCATCCATTTAGACACAAATCCATTGAAAGGAGGAATACCGGAAATAGATAAAGCAAACACCAATGCTGTTAAAAATGTTAAAGGCATATTCGCTACTAACCCTCCCAATTCATCAAGAGAAAAAGTATTTTTCCTCCGTCCCACATGACCACCAACCAAGAACAAGCCAGTTTTATATACTACATTGTTAATCATATGGAATATGCCTCCCACTACGCCTATAGGCATAGCTGTTCCCACACCGAGAACCATGTAACCTACCTGACTGATGGCATGAAAAGAAAGTAATTTTCTTAAATCGTGCTGGACCAAAGCCGCCATAACTGCAAAAATTATGGTCAAACCCCCGAGAATCATAAGTATAGCCATGGCGGTTTTGTTGAGCAGAAAAAAATCGGTACATATACGCGAAAGTAAATATATTCCTAACAATTTATCTAAGGAAGCGGGAAGAATTGCCATTATCGGAGCAGGAGCTGTTTCCGAAGCCGTTGGAATCCAGCTGTGAAAAGGAATACAACTTGCTTTAGCCAAAGAACCTATAAGTAATAAAACAAAAGATAGCCAAGGAATTATCCCTACTAATACCATTCCTTTCTGGAGAGGCATAAGCGTGTTATGGGTTTGGGTAATATACAAACAAATTCCCAAAAGAAGCAAGAAATCCGCCATGCCCAATATGAAAAATGCTTTCTTAGCCGTTGCTAAACTATCCAGACCTAACAAAGCGTACAACAAAATCAAAATAACTCCCCAGGCAAACAAAAAGGTTAAGAAATCCAAAGCCAATATAACCAGATTGGCAAAACCAATAAGCCAGAGAAAAAAAACAAAATGAAAATTGTGCTTATCCTCAGCACTATATCCTACATAGTAGAACCCTATCAACAAACCGAATAGATTTACAAAAAGAAGTATAATCTTAGCCAAACCAACAACTCCAATAGAAAATGTGAAATCTCCAAGGAGATTTAGATAAATTGGCGAAGGATGTTTAACACACAACAGAACTGAACAGATAAAAACGAATGTCAGGGCTATTAAGAAAAATAAATCTCTTATTTTTTTAGTAGATAATAATAACTGCAAAAAACCTGCACACAACGGAATAAATATCACCAAAGTTAGATGATTAACCATATTCTTAACTTATAAATTGAGTTATAAATCTTACGGGCAAAAATATAAACAATCCAAACAGAAGCGAAAGAATACCCATAAATAACGAAACAAATACCATAATCGAACGTCTATTTTCCTTAATCTCAATTTTTACTTCTCCCGCAAATACTTTATGGTATAAACGCATAAGATACATAAGCGTAAAAATTGCGCCCAAAATTGACAAGAAACCGAAAAATAGATACTCTCTCTTTAATAGAAGAAATACGGTCATAAACTTGGGCCAGAAACCCAAAAATGGTGGGAGCCCAATAATTGAGAAGGCACAGAGTAAATACGCTAAAGAAGTGTAAGGCATAGATTTCAAAAGTCCTCCTAACTCCCTTATATCTTTAGTGCCACTTTTATGTTCAATAATACCCGCACAAAGAAAAAGTCCACCTTTGGCTAAGGAATGAGCAAAAATATACAAAAGACCCACTTCTAAGGAAAAAGAAAATTTTAAGGAAATAACCAAGAGCATATAACCCAGTTGGCTAATGGTAGAATAGGCAAGAATCCTCTTAATATTGTTTTCTCTAAGAGCGCTACCTGCACCTAATAAAATAGTCAAGATACTGATGGTAAGGCAAACCTGTTGAAATAATTGAGGAGTTGATAATGTAAGGTAAAAAATTCTTATAAATGCATACACACCTATTTTTACTAAAACCGCTGCGTGCAAGAGTGCAGTTACCGGTGTAGGAGCAACCCCGGCATCTGGTAACCACGTCTGTAAGGGTAACTGTGCAGATTTGGATAAAATTCCTGCCAGTAATAAAAAAGAAACTACATTAGAGATCTCTTTACCCTTTAAAGCACCCAAACTCAAGGTTCCAAAATAATTATAAATCAAAATAATTCCAGCCAGCATTAAAGAAGCTCCAAAAAAAGTAACTAAAAAAGCGCGGTCTGCTGCTTTGGTATCTTTCTCTTGTCTATAAAAACCAATAAGCCTCCATGAAGAAACTGCGGTTATTTCCCAAAAACAATAAATCAGAAGGAGATGGTAAGAAAAAACTAACCCCATCATTGCTCCCACAAACAAAACTACCCAAAAATAGAATTCTCCTTTTTGCTCATAATGCTTCATATACTCCAAAGCGTATAATACTATAATAAGCGAGACAAAAGAAGAAACCAATGCCATAAAAACACTAACTCCATCAAATACAAAAGACATACTGAACCATTCAAAAAGATGTTTCTCAATAACGACTACCCCTTTATTTAACAATCGAGGGATAAGGTAAAGACAAGAAAGAAAAGTTGCGCTTAATAATCCTATAGCTCCTCCTGCCTTATAACGATTTGGCAAAAAGATGATAAAAAAAGAACCAATTATGGGTACAATTATCGGCAATATAAAATTCATTGTTTTATTTTCAAGAATGCCCGTGCTATTTTATTAATCTGTTGATAAGCTAACGCAGTAAAATCTAACATATTTATAAACATATTTCCCGATAAGGGGCTACAGATGCCTTTTATTAATCTCTGATGATGGTTCTTTTGTAGTGCCTCAAGAAGATGTTCTGTATCTTTTAATCCATCAATAATCTTCTTTAACGAAGAGAGTTCCCTTTTCTCTAAAGCAGTATAAAGTGTCTTCATGGCCTCTTCCGTTCTAAGATACAGTATGTTATAATCACTGACCGCATCTTCGCTAAAAAGTAACTTTTCACTAATTTTTATCTCAAGTCTTTCCAGAATATCCTTACAATAATCCCCAATGACTTCTATATCTTCCACAATCTCAATATAGGATGCTATACACGCCTCTTCTTTTTTACCCAAAGATAAAGATATACTACGACTCATCTCTACTAACTGAGAAGTCAATTGCTTTTCTAAATCGTTTAATTGATTCTCATCTGCTAATATCGTGGAGAACAAATCCAAATTGTGTTCCATAAAAGCACGATGCGTCAATTGCCACATCTCTAAAGTAATTCTTGCCATTTCTACGATTCCTGCATTAATTTTGTCTATTTTCTCTTGCATTTTTATTTATCCTCCTTAAGACTATGAAGAGATTCCTTCAAGAAAACTGTTTTTTCTTGGGACATACGAATTAAATCATACCCATCTAATGTCTTTTCCCCCGTCCCTTTGTTAAATACACCCACCCGCTCGGTACAACAATAACAGGGGTCAACAGCGGCTAAGGTTATGGCGGCATCGGAAATAGTTCCTCCTACAGCAGAAACTTTGTTAGAAGCAACATTCATATAGCTGGGAGCGCGAATTTTATGTCTTGTGGGGCGATTGGTTCCGTCACTTCTTACATAATGAAAACATTCACCGCGAGGGGCTTCAATCCTTCCAATGCCTTCTCCGGGAGGAATTTCCTGCACATCCGCATCAATCTCTCCCTCAGGCATCCTCTCCAGACATTGTCGGATAATTTTTATTGATTCGTATAATTCTCGTATGCGAACCAGCGTCTTAGCATAAACATCTCCATCTTTTTCCAGAATTACTTTCCATTCTATCCTATCGTATGCACCATATGGATTATCTCGTCGTACATCTATATCTATTCCTGAAGCACGAGCTGTAGGACCCACGACACAAAACTCCCTTGCTTGTTCCTTCTTTAAAACCCCTACATTTTTTAACCTTGCCTTAATTACTGGGTCATCATTAACCGCTCCATAAAACATATCGGTAGCACGTGACAATTCATCGAGCATCTTTTTTAAAGGTGGAACGTGTTCCTCAAGAATATCTCTTCTAACCCCTCCTATCTTCATCATCGCATAATGATTTCTGTTTCCCGTAATCATCTCAAAAGAGTCTAAGATTGGTTCCCGATATTTCCATCCCCACATCCAGATGGTATTATATCCTATAAAGTGTCCAGCAAGACCAAGCCAGAGTAAATGGCTGTGAAGTCTCTCCATCTCAGCGACGATTGTACGGATATACAGTGCTCTTTCGGGAACTTTTATCTTTGCTAAATCTTCTACTGCATTAACATACGCAAAAGGATGGCTTGTAGAACATATTCCGCAAATACGCTCGACGAGATAAGCAACTTGGTCAAAATGTTTATGTTCAGAAAGTTCTTCAACTCCACGATGCATATAACCAAGAACAATATCAATATCTACCACCCGCTCCCCTTCTACATAGAGACGGAAAAACTCTGGCTCTTCCTGTAAAGGGTGATACGGGCCAATAGGAATAATTACTTTATGTGCCATATTTTAATACATCAATGTGTAAATAGGGAAAATCATAACTCTTACCTACTGCCTACTTTTTCTCAATGGATATTTTCCTTCTGGCCAATCTTCTATTAAAAGTAAATGTTTCAAATTAGGATGGCCTTTAAAATTTATGCCCAAGAGTTCCCACATTTCGCGTTCAATCCACTCCGCCCCTCTAATTATGGAAGTTATAGAATCAATCTCTGGTTTTTCTCTATCTCCAAGTAAAACCTTTATCGAGAATATCTCTCCTGTATTATCAGAACTAAAGTGGTAGATAATCTCTATCCCTTCAACTGTATCAATTCCCGTAGCAGTAGAAAATCTTAAATTTAATTCTTCAAAAATAAATTTTACTGTTTCAAGAATATCCTGGGACTTTATAGAAAAATAGACTCTTTTCTCTGAATGCCTGTACCAGTTAATTATTTTATCCTTTAGTCTTTCTTTAATTTTCTCTTCTATCATCGTTTCTCCCCAATATACTATCTACCACCTACTTTTTTGGTCAATTTCACTATACCCGCAATTATCGCTTCGGGCTTAGGAGGACAACCAGGGATATAAACATCTACTGGAAATATCTCATCTAAAGCGCAAGGACTATTATATGATTCTTTAAACATTATCCTTCCGCAAGCACAGCTTCCCACTGCTACTACTAAGCATGGTTTGGGGACTTGAGAATAAAGTTTTTTTATCCTTTCCGCCGTCTTATGATTAGGAACTCCAGTAACTAATAAAACATCCGCGTGCCTTACACTCCCTACTAAAACCATACCGAATCGCTCTACATCATGCCGAGGAGTTAAAGCATCAAGAATTTCAATATCACAATTATTACAGGGAGAACACGCCGCATGAAAAACCCACAGAGATTTAGTCAGCGCTTTTAGTTTAAGACTCATTTATATGTTGATTAGATAATTAGATAAACAGTTAATTAGATTTTCTTCTTTTGTTTATTAGTGATAAAAGCGTTTAACTGAGGAGCTAAGTTATTTACAATATCCATCAATTCTTCAAATTTCTGTTGTTTAACCAATTTTCTTTCTAATGCCCTATTCAGCCACCTTTTTGCTTCCCATAAAGAACCACGTGCAATATACAAAAATTAAGTTGCTCTTTTAAATGAAATCTACCCTGAGATTCAATTATATTGGCTCCTATAGAATAGAATCTGTTGTATCGGCCAATTGCCTTCCTAAGGTAATTTTAGCAAAATATTCCCATTTAATTACTTCTTCCCATATTTTATCTGCTAAATCGTCTGCTAATTGGAGAATTCTCAACTCTCCTGCTTGTTTAAACATTTCTTTCTTACCTAATTAACTAATCAACTACTACATACTACAGTCCGAGTAAAGATAATATTAAAGATACTACTGCAAGGACTGTCATTGGCCCCCAGAAAAACTTTAACGCCTGGTCAATTCTTAAACGGGGATTTGTATTCTTTATTAAAATTATAAGCAGAAGAATAAAAAGATATTTAATCAATATAGCCACAAAACTCAAATTGCTACTAAAGAAAAGAATAATCAACCAAAGAGGCATTATATAGAGAAGCATCATTTTGGTCAATTTAAAAATCCCCAGAAGTAAGCCTGAGTATTCAATCAAAACTCCTCCTCCTCCGTAATTCGCATTGTTGGCACTATTCGAAGATAACATGTTATCCGTCAAATCAAATAATGACGTCTCCCCTCCGATATTCACTGCCATCCCCCCTCCTCCCCCTCCACTGTTCCCAGCGAACATCGAATCTTC
>JAMWCW010000001.1:0-131615 GCA_023819145.1 Candidatus Omnitrophota bacterium | reverse complement strand
AAAGGAGCAAAACCCAATTTTGCCTGATAACATAATAAAGTAACCCAAAAAGCGACAAAACCAGAAATACTCATGATATTAGAACCATAAACTGCCTGATGATGGATGATCTCGGATAAACGGATCCCCCCTGTTTTTATTAGTATGGTAAGTATAGCTAATATTGAAGGAAGTTCGTAAGCAAGAATAAGTTTTATTTCTCGCGAAACACCCACCGAAGCAAGTGGATTTCCTGAAGAAGACCCTCCTACGATGAACGCTATCCCCGGAATGATAAGAAGATAGACAACTACAATTAAATCGCCGATAAATTCGGCAGTGGGGTTAAGGATAATTTTCCCTAAAATGGTAGCCACAAGTGTAACGGAAATGATTCCCACAAAGGGACTAATTATAAAAGAAAAACTTCTCCCCCCCACTACAATTATCTCTTTCTGCGTCAATTTAATTAAATCTAAAAAATTCTGATACCAAGGGGGTCCTTTTCTCCACTGTAGACGGGCAGTAAGCTTTCTCTCTGTCCAAGAAACAAAGATTCCTGCCAATGCCGAGAATAGAAACCCTGGAAATATTAAGAAGTTTAAAACTGATTCTAACATTTATTCCTTATCCTTCGCTAAGCAAATTGTGGCTACTTTTTTTGAACCAAATCTTCTTTAGTCCATTTTCTTGATTTTACTGCTAATTTATCCCCGATAAGGAAAATATTCTCTTCTGGTTTTTCTTCAACTTCTTTAAACTCTATTGCTTTATAAGGACATGAGTTTACACATTCAAGAAGCTTATTACTAATTCCAATACAAAAGTCGCAACGGGAATCTAAATAGGGAATAAAATCCGGTAAAATCACCCCAAAGGGACAGGCAATGGAACAGGACTTACAACTTGTGCAACGCATACGATAGCGTTTAAGAATTCCATCTTTTTGCTTCTCTAACGCATGATGGTAACAGGAATTTACACAGGGTGCATCTTCGCAGTGACGACAAATTAAAACAAAAGTAGCAAATTCTCTCAAATTAGTAATTCCGTTATTCTGTGGATGATAAAAATATGAACAGTTAACTACGCATTCCTTGCACTTGGTGCAAATTTCTAAATTAATAAATAATCTATTCATATTTAGTATGTTCAGACTCTAGGATTTTAATCAAAGAGATTAACTACTGAGCATTTTACCCACCACTATCTACTAAATCAATCCCAAATATCATGCATATCCTTCATCTCTTGATAGGTAAACACCGGACCATCGCGACAGACATAGTATTTTCCCAGTCGACAATGCCCACATTTTCCCAAACCACAGGACATATTCTTTTCCATTGAAAGATAGATATCCTGAGCACCAAAACCCAAATCCACTAATTTCAAGGTAACAAACTTCATCATTATCGGTGGCCCACAAACAACCGCTACCGCCCTACTTATCTCCAAAGGCAAATCTTTGAGGATAGAAGTGACCAAACCCACATTCCCTTTCCAACTATTATCTCCGACATCTACAGTAACCAAAACATCTACTTTTTCTCTTTTGCCCCATTCGGGAAGAGAATTTTTATAAACAATATCTTGGGGAGAACGGGCTCCGTAACGCAAGATGACTTTATTATACCTCTTAATATCAGAAAAAAGGGCAAAAAGCAGAGAGCGTAAAGGAGCAAGTCCCACTCCTCCACCAACTATTAAAACGTCCTTATCCACAAATTTATCCAAAGGATAACCTTTGCCATATGGTCCACGTATCCCCAATACCTCTCCCCCACTAAGGCTATGGAGTTTAGAAGTAAGTCTCCCGACATTCATAATTGTTACTTCTAATCTATTCTTAACCTCTGGGTCAGAGGAGGGAGTAAAAGGTCCCTCTCCAAAACCAGGAAAAGAAACTTCAATAAACTGCCCTGTTTTAAAAGAAAAATCTTTTTCCGGTTTCATCACAAAAGTTTTAATATTCGGCGTTTCCGTGATTATCGTTTCTAAAGTTGCTTTTAGAGGTTGATAAGGATTATCCATCTTAGTATTATTCAATATGAAATATACAGGATATAAATTCCCGCTTATTCAAAAAAAATCATACATACTTTATACTTTACACCTTACACTTAATTCTTTTAGATTTTTCCTGATGTCAATCTTTGCCGGACAAACCTCAATACACCTTCCACAGCCAGAACAGGCAAACAAAGAAATATTCTCCGGGAAAAAATCAAATTTTTTCAAATAGCGATTACGCAAACGTTGATAACGATAACGCAAAGGGTTAGCTCCCCCTGCTACCCTAGCAAAATTGGCATAAAGACAGGCATCCCAGAGGCGCACCTTTTCGTGCGCATTACCAAATCTATCTTCAGCCAGTAAAAAACAGTGACAAGTGGGACAAGATAAATTACATCCTCCACATTCTACACAACGGAGAGCTTCTTCCTGCCATAAAGAAGAACTAAATCCATCTTTGACTATTTTTTGCAGAACCTCTTTTTTAGGAATATTATGGAATTGAATATGTTTATCCAAACTCTTCTTAAAAGCCTCTCTGTTTTCAATCCGTTTGGCAATCTGTTCATTTTGCGCTAAGGAAAAAATGCCTTTACCTTTCTTAATTATCTCTTCACCTTTTAAAGAACCCGCCTCTACCAAAAAACCGTCTTCTAAAGGAGAGAGGTTTATATCAAAACCATCCCCAGGATAGGGATTTATTTCCAAAGACAAACAGAAACATACTTCTTTAAAAGCAGTGCAATCTCCAGAGATAATTAAAGAGTTTTCTCTCCTCGCTCGGTAGAAAGGGTCAGAAACTATTCCTTCTAAAAAAACATAATCCTGAATTTTTAAAGAGAATAAATCGCAATTTTTAACTCCCAAAATGGCAAATTTTTCTTTCTTAGAAACAAGTTTTTCTTTAGGAAAAGTAAAAAATGTTTTTAAAGGCTCTACGGTTCGATAAGAATTAAAGAATAAATCGGATTCTTTAGAAGATGAGTATTTCACCAGTGTGAAATCGGTTATCGGTAAATTGTAACCGAATTCGCAAGATATACCTTTACCTTCTATTACCGAAGGGAGATAAAGCTCATATTCTTTCTCTAAAAGAGATAAGAATTCTAAACACTTGGCTCTGGGGAAATAGTATAGAGGCATTTTATAAATTTGTGATTTTTTTCACAATAATTGGGGAATATTTTAGAACTTATCTGACTGCTTGTCAAGGAAATTAAATTTAATAGTTCTCTACTAATTCCGTACAAATTTATCTAAAATCTAGAAAAGAATCAGAGGTTCACTCCGTGGGATAATAAGCAATGAAAAAGTAATTAGAAGGATTTTAATTCCCTATGGCTCAAGTAAGCTCAACAAATAGTCCCTACCCAAACCATCCGCATGTATACAGCGGGAATCTAATTTAAGTGCTACATCATAGCTTAGATCTGCTCTGCCTGTAACTGGACGGGCAATTACTACAACTTTAATACCTTTATTCAGCGCAAAGCTTAGCAAATCGTTTAACTGCAAGTCAACATTACCATTTCCTGCGCCTTCAATTACAAGAATCTTTTCTTGGGCAGGTGTTGCCAAAAGTCTATCTATCTCTGATTTCAAAACTGCTTTTGACATTGAGCCAGGAAAGGTCAAAACAAAACTCACTGCTCTCCCTGCATTAGAATAGAAATTTCCGCTGATTTTCTGACGAGGAATCCTTTCACTGTAAGGTCGAGACACTTCTTCTGCCTTTTTTATCCACAGATAATCGTGATAAACCTTTTCTCCAGCTATATCTAAAAGCATTAAATCTGGTATCACCTCGTTCTCAAATTGATTGAGCAATAAACTGAGTTTTGCCCAAGCCTGCAAAGGACTAAGCCAATCGGGGATTTTAAAAACGCCTGTAATTTCCTGATTAACATCCTCTACAAATACGGGAATACCTCTCTGAAAAAGCATATCCAAGAAAGGTTCGCTTCCTGGGGGGAGACTTCCTTCTATAACTAAACCCGGTCTTCCACCAGATTCCTTTTTGGTGATTAATTGTGTGGTTAGTGTCTTGATAGCAATAAGTGGTAAGTAAGCGTTACTATAAAATAACACCGTATCAGAAATTCCGTATTTTGTGGGGTCAAGTATAGTGGAGGAAAAACTCTTTTCTTCAACCAGAAAAGAGTTATTAAACCGAATCACACCGTTTTCATCTATTTCTCCAATATGGCCACCATAACTTAAAAATCCATATTCTTTAGACGTCCCTACTTTCACCAGCCGTGAGCCCAAATGAATTTTATTGTTCATCACTACATAGAGATGTGCTGGAACATTACCACTTTCGGCTAATTGCTGGGAAGACCTAAAATTAATAGGAGCGTCTCCTCCGGGAGTGTTGGCAGCATCAAAAGCACCGGTCATAACCATAAATCTATTAGGAAACAAAAGACTGAGAATAAATGCGGTGATCTCCATCGTATCAGTCCCATGCGTAATCAAAGGAACCATACCTAAATCCAATACCCGTGAAACACAATTTACTAAGGTAAGCAGTTCTTCTCCGCCAATCTGGCTGGAATCCCACCTCGTAGAACCAACCTGGATATATGGTAATTCTGATTTAAGCCCATCTCTTGCTGTTCCTCTTTTTTCGTCTTTCTCTTCCATGCTGATGGTCCCGCCGGTCCTTAGATTTATAACAAAAGGTTTTCCTGCATTTCCTTCTTGGAAAATAATTTCATTATATAAACCTGTTTCTTCTTCCCCTTTAATCTGAATAACGAATCTGTCTTGTCCCACATCGATATATCCGCCATAAACCCTGACAGGAAGAGACCTCCCATCAAGTAAGATGGCAAGTTTGACCTCACCTTGCATATCTGTTAAATCTGCCTTTCCGGAAGATCTTCGATACAGGGCAGTTATCTCTTCTGGGGTAAGATATCCTCGAACATACGCCGCGTTAAGAATTTGCGAAAGACTAAAATATGAGGGTATTCGACGGGCAAAACAGATATCTCCAGCTGATAAGAATAAAGTTAAAAATACAATTGTGATACATAATTTTTTCTTATTCATCATAAAAACACCTTTTTATTTTAATTTAAAAAGTAATTTAATCTCTCTAATATAAAAGATAGCATATTCTTAGGAGAGCGTCAAGGGATGAACCTCTAATCAACTAAAGAATATTTTTCAGGCCAGATTCCGGCAATCTCGCACTTGCAATATTTACATCTATTTTTATTTAAATTATATTGGGTTAGAAAAAATCCTTTTCTTTCGATAAGTATTTTTTTACATCCCGGACAGTAGGTATGTTCTCCGGGATGTCCGGGAGCATTTCCGATATAAACATAGTTAAGCCCAACCTCCATGGCTACCCTTCTTGCCTCCTCCAAGGTAGAAACTGGTGTAGAAGGTAAATGAACCATCTTATACATTGGAGAAAATCTTGAAAAATGTATAGGGGTATCCGCACCTAAATTCTTCTTTATCCAGTAGCACATTTGGCGAATTTTTTCCATTTTGTCATTCAATGTGGGAAGAATTAAGTTAGTAATCTCTACCCAGCCTCCTAAATCCTTAAACAACTTTATTGCTTCAAGAAGAGGCTCGAGTCTCTGGGCACAGATATTTTGGAGATACTCATCATCATATGCCTTAAGGTCAATGTTTGCCGCATCAATATATTTAGCTAAAAGTCTTGCGGGCTGGGGATTAATATAGCCAGCGGTGACATAAATATTTTTTATATTTTTTTCTTTAGCGAGTTTTGCGGTATCAAGCATATACTCATAGAAGATAGTTGGTTCTGTATAAGTATAGGCAATGGATGCACATTTTTTTTCCTCAGCCATTTTAATAACCTCCAGTGGCGGTAAATATAGGTAGTCAACTTCCTCTGGCTTAACCTGCGAAATTGTCCAGTTCTGACAGAACTTACAACGGAGATTGCAACCTACCGTAGCTATAGAAAAGGAACTCGTTCCGGGAAGCATATGAAATATGGGTTTTTTCTCTATCGGGTCAACATGCACCGCACAAGCAAGCCCATAAACTAAACTATAAAGTTTACCCTTCTCGGGTTCCCTTACACGACAGAAACTGCGCTGACCGTTTGTCAATGTGCAATTACGTGGACATAAATGACACTGCACCGTCTCCGTATCTATAACATCATAAAACATTGCCTCCCGCATTCCCTGACGAAGCAGGATATCTCCAAAGACAAATTTTTCTTTGAGGAGAGACTTTATGAGACCGGAAAACCCCAAACTTAAGCAAAAGAGGCAGGTTTTTTTTATGAAGTTTCTGCGCGTAAGAGGCTTATTAAATTTCATAACTACCTGAAAAACAATTCTTTTCTTAACTTACGAGATAATTCACAAGTAGCGCGGAGAACAACCTCTCCTTTCTCTGAGGAAAAGCTTCCTAAACCACAGCCGGGAGTAATTATTGACTGCTTATAAATCAACTCTCTATTTAATCCCTTGGAAACAAGTATTTCTACTGTTTCCATAAATTTCTTAAATAACTCCTTAGAGCTGAGTTTTTCCACGTCAGAGTCCGTAGGAACTATTCCCCAAGCAATTACCCCCCCTCGTTTCATAAAAATATTTATCGCTTCAGAATACACTAAAATTGATTCGCTAAAATTATAAGCATCGAAACTTATGATATCAGTTTTTGTCTGAGTTAACAATCCCCAATCGGTATTCCCACAGCAGTGAATCCCCACCAAGGCATTTTCCTGCCGAATACCCTCAATCATTTCATCAAGATTCTTCAAAACATCCCGAAAGTCTAAATTCACATAACCTGAACCGAGAGAAACTAAATACGGCTCATCAACGAAAATAATTACCCTTTGAGCAATCTCTTTTAATCTTCTTACTTGCCATCTGGCTTTCATTGTAAGAATTTTAAGAATTGAGTCTGCAATTTGTTCCTGATAGATAAGCGGTTTTTTAGAATCGTCGGTGACCGTAAGCATAAAACTAATCGGTCCGATAATCTGACCTTTTAGGAAAGAGCAAGAAATCTTTTTTGCTCTTAGCTGTTCAATAAACTCATAAAATCCCTCCGCGTATTCTTTGCTTATCCCAAAAAAATCATTCTTGCCTCCAAGATAATGCTCGTAGATATTGGACAAGTCCTCTTCAGTTATTTTCCGTGTATCAACATAGACCTTCCTCTCTTCTTCCTTAACTACAATACCAGGAATACCTTCACTAAATTGAACATACATATTCTCTCGGAAACAGCGCTGGGGAAGCTGAACCCAAAAAGGAATTTCGGGAAAAAGGTCTAATACAAAAGAAACCGCTTCCTGGTAATTAACGTGTCCTAAACTCCCAATACCTGTAGCTTGAAATTCAAAGGTGTTCATGTAAGCTTCAATTTTTCTAAAACTTCGTTGCGTACAAAGATAGGAGCATTGGCACGGAGGGCTAAAGCAATAGAGTCGGATGGACGGGCATCAACTTCTCTAAAATTACCCACATAATCTCGGATTACAAGCTTAGCATAAAAAATATTATCCTCAAGTTTTTCTACCACAATCCGTTCTAAATGGGCATCCAGTTCCTTAATAGTATTATTAAGTAAATCGTGCGTCAAAGGACGAGGAGGCGAAAAACCACCGATTTTCATCTTTATGGCTGTAGCTTCCACAATGCCAATAACAATGGGCATAGTGCGTGTGCCATTTTTTTCCTTGAGAACAATCACCTGTTCTCCTCTATTTTCATCTATCTGGATTCTAAAAAGTTCCATTTCAATTAAACCATTATCTTTGCTTTCCATAATTCCCCTCTATTTCTTAAACGCAGAGATGAATGCTTTCAGAGAACGGTCGTAAGATTTCTCTGCCTGGGGTGGGAAAAGACATCCGGGAAGTTGCCCCTTGTTTCGATGATAGATTATACATTCACAGCACTTGCCTTTACGAGGACAGGGTTCGTAAGTGCAAGTGCAAAAATCCAAATTTTTCTTTTGGGTACATTCCATTCTTTTGTTTCTTCTCTATGTGTCTTTATTCTTTTAGAATTTAAAGCATCACATGGGTAAAGATTTCTTGAATTACCAAACTTACTGCACCCATAGCAACCGAATCTTCTCCCAACTGGGTAGGGACAATACGCACAACATTTGCCATTTCTTCAAACGCTCTTGCTCTCACCGTGCGTTTTATAGCATCGAGAAGCACTGCCCCCGCACGTTCAATCCCTCCTCCGATTACCACTACTTCAGGATTGAGAAAGTTAACCAAGTAGGCAATACGTATACCCAGTTCTATACCCGCCTCTTCTACCAATTTATCAGCTAATGCATCGCCTTCTTTGGCTGCTTCCACCACGGTTTTCATGGTAATCTTATTTACATCTCCATTGGCCAGATCAAAAATCCGTGTCTTTTCTCCTTTCTTAATCGCTTCTATTGCCCGCGTTGTTAAGCCCAAATCTGCTTCCCAACGTGCCATACCACCCCATTTATGTTTCTCATCTTCGGTAAAATTAGCAATCCCCAGTTCTCCCGCACATCCACTTGCTCCACGGTAAACCTGACCATTAATAATAATCCCCGAACCTACTCCCGAATACATAAATATAAGATTCTGGACTCCTGTTTCCAATTCCAGTTCTCTTTCTCCGCAGGCGGCAACAGTGGCATCATTCTCGATAAAGGTAGGAATGCCAAATTTCTGTTCCAATAGACTCTTCAAAGTAGAAATATAAATACTTCCCATCTGATTTGGCCAGCGAATTGTCCCTACTCGGCGGTCTATTATTCCGGGAATGCCTACTCCTAAACCCTTAATCTTGGAGGGTTCCAATTCAGATTTCTTCATTAACTCATCTACCAAATCTACGATATTGTCTATAACCATATCCTCGGAACCAACAGGACGAGGTTTCTTTACCTTAACCAAGACATTTGCCTGAAGATCAGTAGTAAGCCCTATAATATTAAAAAGGTCAAGACCGACACCAACAACAAATCCCGCCTTGGGATTAAGCTCTACCATCACCGGTCTTCGACCACCGCTGGAAACATCAAGCCCCCCTTCTAAAACCAATCCTTTTTGAATATAACTATTAATATAGTTGGAAACTGTCACTATATTAAGCTGTGTTTCCTTAGAAATTTCGGTTCGGGTAATTGGTCCCTTACGCCGAATCAAATCCAGAATTACCCAGTTCTTCCTTTCACGGTCGCTCATTATTTCTTCACCAAAAATTTCTTCCGCCATTTTCCCACCTCCTCTTTTTTATTGTTTCAATAACTTATTTATATCGGGAACAATCTTAGCAATCGCTTCCCGTACACTCTTCTGTCCATTAAAAACCATATCAAGTTCAGGCACAATATACAACTCATTAATCTCCCTCCAACGGCCATGAAAAGGTTCGTAAGAAATATATTTTACTGCTTCGTTAAGCATTTTCTTATTCTTTGGTAACTTCTCATCCAAAGCAAAATGTTCACTCTCTGCTATTTTCCGATTCGCCGGCTGAGCGAGTCCGGAATCTGCGAGAATTGTCTGGGCTCTTTCATTAGTAAGTGCCTTTACTACCTCCCAAGCTTCTTTAGGATATTTCGTTGTTTTCAAAATTCCATAGGCACTCCCTCCTGTTCCAAACCCCCTGATGCCTTTTGGCCCTTTGGGAAACATTACCACATCCCAATCAAAATCTTTTGCTTTTCTTAAAATAGGGGTCTCCCAGATTCCTGAAGAAAACATTGCTAGCCTTCCGGTCATAAACATCATCTGGACCCCCATCCCCAAGTTTATGAGAGCAGTAGGTGTAGGAGAAACTTTATACTTATGAATTAAATCGACATAAAATTCTAAACCCTCAATAGATTCAGGACGGTCCAGAAGACAAAGAGTAGGTTTTTCTACATTATCTACAAGAGCACCTCCGTTAGAATAGATAAAATTCTGCCAAGCCCAGCCGTAAAAACCATAACAGAGGGCTCTCCCTTGTTCATCATATTCAGTAAGGGCTTTTGCTTTTTCTAATAAATCCTGCCAACTCCAATCATCAGTAGGATAGGAAACATTCTTCTCGTCAAAAATCTTCTTGTTGTAATAAACGCAAGCAAAGGGAGCGGTGTCCCGAGGAATACCATAGACCTTCCCCTCCACAGTAAAACGATTGACTACTTCGGGAAAGAAATCTTTTATAGAAAAGCCTATTTCTTTCTCGAGAAAAGGACTAAGATTTAAAAATATCCCTTTATTCCATAAACTTACAAAAAGATTTGCCTCGGCACATATCACATCAGGTGGAGCGCCACCAGCAATCCGTGTTAGAATCTTATTCACATAACCGGCAAAAGGGGAGTGTTGTAATTCTACTTTTATTTGCGGATGCTCCTTTTGCCAAGGTAGAATGATATTCTCTATAATCTCTACCTCTTCAGGAGTACCCCAAAAGGCTACTTTAATGGTGGGTATAGATTCTCTTGTCTCTTTCTTTCCGCAACCAATTATAAAAAAACATAAAATTAAAAGAAAAATAAATTTTCTCTCCATTATTCTTCCCTCCTTTTATAATTTTAAAGGATTTTATAAAATTATTTTATTTTATTCAATTGTTTTTGTCAAGTTTTATTTTCCATATTTAAATTCTAAAATTTAAGGTAATAGCTGTAGACACGAAAAGAGACATCGGCAATAAATTCCTTAGCATTCTTTGCCTCTGCACCTTCTGTCAAAACTACAATAAGAAAATCTCCTTTAGGTCCAAAAACTATCCCTGTATCATGACATACACCTCGTTCTAACCCTGTTTTATGCGCTACTTTTATTTCGGGAGGTAGTTTTGAAGGAATGCGATCACGATATTTCTGCGCCTCCAGAAAACCAAGAGATTTATCGGCAAAATTTGCCTTTACCTTCTGTTTACGATAAATCTTTTCAAAAACACAAGCCATATCTTTTGCGGTAGTAAAGTTATCTACTCCTTTTTTACGCTCGCGAAAATCCATCATCCTCCGTACAAGAGTAGTGTTTCTTAACCCAATTTTATTAAAATAATTGTTTAAGTATTCAAAACCTAATTTCTCTATCAGTATATTAGTAGCTGTATTATCACTCACGGTAATCATAAGTTCAACGAGGCGTTCAATATTAAAGATTTTTCCCGCGGGTAAGTTTTTTAATATTCCCGAGCCGGAAGTTTTATCAGAATTTTTTAATTTTACAGTATCTTCAAATTTCATTCTTCCTTCTTCAACCGCAGAAAAACAGGCAAGCATAATGGGCACTTTTATCAAACTTGCTGCAGGAAAAGAAAGTTCCTCATTAAAAGAAATTACCCAGTTTGTCTCTAAATCTTTGATCAATATCCCTACCTTTCCTTTGAACTCTTTCAATTTATTTCCTAAATCTTTTCTTAGTTCTGTCCAGGCGAGTTCCCTTTTTCTAAACAGTTCTTTTTCTCTTATTATGCGCTCGATTTTAGTATAGGTAAGGTATGAAAAATAAATAACCGCTGAAAAGAAGATGATTAAAGAAAAAAGTTTTATTTTTTTTCTAAACAAATCAAAACCTCCGGCTAAAGAAGAATATAGTGAAGCTAGCTAATTTAAGTATAAAAATTACCATAAAGGTCCCATAAACTCCCAAAAGAGGTAAGATTAAAATCCCCCCACATATTCCTGCAAACCAACCTCCTACTAAATCCGCACCATAAAGTAAACCAGCGGTCTTACTCAAATCAGGACAATTATTCAGATAGATCTTATTAGCTAAAGGAAACTGCACTCCGATAAATATCCCCGCAAGGAAAGCGGTAAGAAGAAAAACAAATGGATTATTTGAAAAATTGTGGATAATAAAGAAAATAAAAGGAAGGATTATTGAAAATAAGATAAGAGATAGTTCTGTATTCAGAAACCAGAAACGGTCTCTTTTAATCTTTTCTAAATTTTCTGTCATAAGAAAACCTCCAAACGCTACACCTCCCATGAAAGAAGTGATTAAAAAACCTATCCAGTGAAAGACATATCCGTAGACTATCTGAAAGACGAAAATCAAGACTAAATTAAAAAGCATTCCCGAAAAACCAGTAGTTAAAACAGAATAGGGAATGCTTAAACGAATTCTTCTGGATAGTAATACCACCACAAAAGAACAAAGAAGAAAGATTCCCGTAAAAAGAATTGTTTTATCTATTCCCCGTGAAATTCCTAATAAATAGGGTGAAAAAAGCGCATTCCAGTAGGCAAGGCTATAAAATGTAGCTATGGGTTTAAAGTCCTTGTTAAGATTAAGAGGAGCATCCTTAAGAGAATTAAAGAAATTATTATACCACCATGGCTCTAATCTATATTCAACATAGGGAGGGATAAGCAACGAAGTGGCAATTCTTCTATCCTTCATCCTCTCTATAAACAATTTAGAATCAATCAACGTAATCTCTTTACTCGTCGAAGCAAGAAAAAGATTATTCCCATCACCGGGAATTACTCTTGTGCATCTATATACCTTCTCTAAGGCAAAGAGAATTGAACCATTGAGTTCCCTGAGTTCTTTCAAATTTAAAATCGCCCGGGGCAAGCTGGGAAGACGAAAGGCTAAAATACCTTTATCTTTTAAACTCCGCTTTGCCAAAGAGAAAAATTCTTGGGTAAAATAACGATTGCTCTGTAAGTCCCAGGGATTAATAATACCCACAAGAATCAAATCATATTTTTTATCTGTTCTCTTAATAAAAAATCTGCCATCGAGAGAGATAATATTTACTCGAGGATTATTAAGTTCTTCTGCAATAAGCGAATTAGAAAATTTCTTAAGAGCCTTTAAAAATAGGGGGTCAATCTCTACGTAATCAATACTTTTGACTGAATGTTTAAGTAACTCATTAATTAATCCTCCTGCTCCTTTACCAATAACCAGAACATCCCTTGGTGCCTCGTGAGAAAGCAGAGAAAAATGTGCAAACTCCTCCACCGAATAAACATCCGGAGATGATAAGTCAACCAGAGGTAAACCGTTAAAAAAGAAAGTAAGCGCATTTTCCTTTTCTGCCACCACTATATTACCAAAGAATGTATTTTGATAATATTTAACTTCATACTCCTTCCATTGTCTGCGGATAGAATAACGATGAATCTTTTCCACCTCTCCTGTAAATAAGATAATATTGATAAAACATAAAATGGCAACAACTAACCCTAAAGTTTTACTCGTTAAAGTCCTACCTTTATCCCAGAATTTTCCTAATAGTAAAACACAGAGCAAAAAATTTATTAAAGTTATACTGAACGCAATCTGAAAAGAATGTAGATAAGGAATTAAAAAATAGGTAAAAATCAAACCGCCAAGAATAGTTCCTATCGTTTCATAAACATAAACTCTCCCGATTCCTTTCGCTTCCGGCTGCACATGCAGAGAAAAAATTCTACACCCGAAGGTAAAAAGCGCTCCGTGAGACACGCTAACAGGGAAAAGTACCAAAAAAGAAAACAAAAAAACTGGACCCAAACCCAGCCCAACACCCGGAACAATTCCAAAAACATCTCTGATAATGCGCGTAAGATAAATAGCCCAAGGAAAAGAGAGAGAAAAAATAACCTCCAACCCCACAAAGCCTTCTAATTTTCGCAAAATATGCTCTATGTTCTTACCCAGTAAGTATGCTCCTATCGCCTCAAGAATTAACCAGTTAGCTAGAATTATTCCAATGGTTAACTCATTACCATAAAAAATTATCAAAAGTTCCCGCAAAAGTAAAACTTCGGCTATTATTCCGCTTAAACCCAACACCATTAAAGAAAGAATCAATTTCTTTTTCATCAATCTCTCATCATGGGAACAAAAATCACCGGGATAATATCCTTTATAAAAACCTTCCCTTCTCTCTTTTCTACGCGCTTTAAAATCTGCCAGTCTTCTCCAACGGGAATAACCAATCTTCCTCCTTCCACTAACTGCTCAATTAGAGGAGGAGGAATCTCTGGAGGTGCACAGGTTACAATTATTGCCTCAAAAGGGGCTTTATCTGGCCAACCTAAAAATCCGTCTCCATATTTTACAAAGATATTAGCGTAACCCAAATCTTTAAGCAACTCCTCTGCTTTCTCTGCCAAGGGTTTGATGATTTCTATGGTGTAAACTTCTTTGGCGAGCTCTGCTAAAATTGCTGCCTGATAACCGGATCCAGTCCCAATTTCTAAGACCTTTTCCGTACCCTTTAAATCCAATAATTCTGTCATTAAAGCCACAATATACGGCTGAGAAATAGTTTGTCCAAAACCGATGGGAAGGGGGCTATCTTCATAAGCAAACATTCTATAGGAAGAAGGAACAAAAAGGTGTCTTTCTACTTTACGCATTACCTCCAAAAGTCGAGGGTTTTTTATTCCTCTTATTTCAATCTGCTCTTTAACCATTCTTTCTCTTGCTAAGGAAAAATCTTCGGCATTAATATCGGTACTAAAGAAAAAAATCGTTAAAAATAAAAAAAGATTAACCATCTCCTTGAGCCTTTCTTAATCTCTCCATAATTGCCCTGCCCAAACCCTTTTCTTTAACGCCTTCGGCAATAATTATCTCAAATTTCTCTCTATCAAACTCACGCAATAGAGCAAAAAGATTGCTTGCGCAGGAAGAAAAATCATTGCCTCTTCCCAGAAATTTTACTTTAAAGTTGCGATATTGAGACCGGTGTTCTGCCTTCGCCATTATCCCTACTTTCTTCCTTTCCCGCAAAAATTTATAAACCATTTTCTTAACCTTCCCTATTTGTCCTTTGCCTTCCTCTACCACAATCAACTTTGCCCGAGGGGAATAATGGCGTATAAACATCCCCGGAGCAAGAATCTCTTTTTCTTTATACAACCTAAATTCAGGAATTACTCTTTTAAGTTCTTCTAAAGAAACTCCTCCGAAACGTAATACGGAAAAAGGTCGCCGCGTGAGGTCTAAAATAGTGGACTCTATCCCCACAACCGTTTTTCCCGCATCAAGGACTAAGTCTATTTTCCCTCTCAAATCTTCCAAAACATCTTCTGCTGTTGTAGGTGAAAGCTTTCCAAAGAGATTAGCGCTGGGAGCAACTAGAGGAGTCTTTGCTTCTTTTATCAAACTCAAAGCAACTGAATGAGCAGGCATTCTTATAGCTATTGTCTCTAAGTTTGCAGTGGCTATTTTGGGAATATCTTTGGCTTTCTTTAAAATTACCGTTAATGGCCCCGGCCAGAATTGCTCTATAATCTTACAGACTGTTTTATCTATTTTATCAGCAACTTTAAAAACATCTTTTTTATCTGCAATATGCACGATCAGCGGGTCATTAAAAGGACGTTTCTTTACTCTAAAAATTTTGGTTATCGCTTGCTTATTAAAAGCATCCGCACCCAAACCATAAACAGTCTCTGTAGGAAAAGCAACCAGACCTCCTTTTTTTATTATCTGGGCTGCTTTTCTAATTTTATCAATTTCTATCTTACGAGGGTTTATCTTGAAGAGCTTAGTTTTCATTTGCCTTTTTGCGAAAAATAATATAACAAAAGAGAGTGCTCTTAGCAATTAAAATGGAAGGATGATAGAAAGGAATAACAGGGGGTTATTTCTGTTTATCAGTTAAATATTTTGCTAATTCTCTCCAAGTTGCTTTCCCTACGATGCCATCTACTTGCAATCCTCTACTTCTCTGAAAATTCTTAATCGCCTCTTTGGTCTTAGGGCCCAATTTCCCATCCACCGCCCCATCATAAAAACCTGCTTTGCGTAATGCCTCTTGAATATTTCTCACCGAAGGTCGGGGTAAAGTCTGAAAATCCGCTAACTTTGACTTCTCCGCTAATATCTGCCTTTCTAAATTTCTTCGCGTCTGTCTCTCTCTTTCTAACTGGATCTCCAAAATTTCGATTTCTTTCTCACTATCTTTAAGCTGTTGTTCAAGTGTTCCAATCTGGGTCCGTAATCTCTGCGTTTCTAAATCCATTTGTTTAGAAGAGGTGGCACAACCTGAGAATAAAAAACCAGCTACCACTATCAGCATTATACAATTCTTCATCTCTCCTCCTTTCTTGGGCAGTATTAATTATCAATAATTTTATGTATATGTCAAGAAAAATTATAAATTTTATAAGTACGTTCGTTTGTTTAGCATGTTAGCTTAGTCCTATTGGTTATTGCCTAATAAACTTTGCTAAACAATTACGAAAAAACCGATTTTTTACCGATGAGTGTAATTTTTAAAGATAAACGATGTCTTCCTGATGATAAAGCGAAAGAAAAAGCAACATATAGTCGCGTAGATGACGAGTCAAAAGAAAATTCTGTCTTATATGCTCCTTCCCATTTTCTCCCAGTTTCTTTGCATAATCAGGACTATTCAATAGTTGTTTCAGAGCAAAAGCTGCACCTTCTACAGAATGGCACAAAAGACCAGAATATTTATGTTTAATCTGTAAAGGAATACCTCCTACCGCTGAAGCAACTGTTGGCTTTGCTTTCCAAAGCGCCTCGGCTACTGTTAAACCAAATCCTTCCCGGAGAGATTTTTGAATAATTATGTCAGAAGCCCTTTGTAGAGCGTTCACCGTGATATCCGAATGAGGCAAAAGCAAAATATGGATACATGGGTCTTTGCCTGCTTTTTCTTTTAGCTCATCATAAACTTTCAATCCTTCCGGATCATCGGTAGCCAAACCTCCGGCTAAAATAAGTCTACACTCATTATATTTTTTAACCAGTCTATATGCCTCAATAACTCCCAAAGGGTCTTTTAAACGGTCGAAACGAGAAATCTGGGTAATTATCGGCTTATCCTGAGGAATGTTATATTTTCTCAGAACCGAATCAATTATTTCTTGAGGCAAATCCTTATTTTTATCGCTTAAAGGATCAATAGAGGGTGCAATGAGAAATTGTCGTATAGGCAAAGGCTGGGAAAAAGCAGGAGCAGAAAAAATACAGGCGTCATAATTTACAATATATCTTTTTAAAAAATCCCAGACTTTAAGGTCAGGGCGCGAGACATCAATATGACAACGCCAAAGCCACTTATTATTTCCTTTCTTCTCTACCAAGGCAATTGGCTGAGGGTCGTGAATAAAGATAATGTCTCCATCAATATTAACCTCTTTAATGTTTTCTTCACTTGTCTTAAGGAAAATCTCAAAATCTCTGTCGGTAACCTCTTCTTTTCTTCCATGCAAGACATTGTGAAATTTCTTGGTTACGGTAAAAAAATCTTCTCCTCCTTTTATTAAATCCCATCGTGCATCTATGCCGAGCTCCTTCAAAAGAGGTACCATCCGCGTTAAAATTTCTGCTACTCCTCCTCCAACAGCAGTAGAATTTATGTTCTGGATAACTCTCCCTTTAAGACTTTTGGCAAGAAGACGCAGGTCATTGATTACCGATTCTCCCACAATAGGAATATATGCTTCTAATTTTTCCATTGCCATTTATAAAATACTAAACTCTAAATTTTAATTCTCTTTTCAATTATCCTTATGAGAGTTTTTCTTAATTCTTCAAGAGTCCTTGTATAAGGATCAAATTGAGAAATCTCTTCAGCTAATTCTCTATCTCCCAACGAGGTCTCTATCCAGTAAGAAAAATCGTTTCTGCCCTTCTCCAGACGTAAACGTGCTTCAAAAATATGAAAGTATATGGAATCTATAGTAATTTTCTTTATAATTTCTACAAATTCTTTAAGGTCATAGGCAATGTAAGGAGTAGGGAGGATGAAACTTACGGATTTAACAAAATGAAATTCTTCTCCCTCATTAGCAAACTTCAATCTTGCACGTGGTTTCTCCTTAAGATAAACTTCAACCATTTCTATTATCTTCTCTCTTAAAGCACGGATGGTAGAAAATTCTAAGGTATCGATGCTCGCAAGTTTTTCTCCTAATTCATCCTCTCCCAGAAATTCTCTCACCCAGTATGCAAAATCATTAGGTGGTTCGGGAGAGAGATAAAGATGTTGTTGCAGGAATCTATGGGTATGATGATAGATAGCAGAACCTGGGATTTCTTTAATCAACTCTAATAATTGTGAAAGGTTCACCGCCCTAAAACCAGTAAGTTCCGTCAGATGCAAACGTGTATAGAATCTAAATGGTTCTTTTGCTCTCGTTAGTTCAACCATAAAAGTTTATTCAAAAATTTATTTACTTCTTGGGTATCGTATAGAAAATACTCCGCAAAACTCCTTTTGGGCTTTCCTACATAAATAGAAATTCCCTTTTTTCTAACTACCCGAAAAGCATCTTCGTCGGTTTTATCATCGCCAATATAAATCGGAAAGTAATTACCCTTTTTATTAGCAAGAATCCACTTAACTGCCTTGCCTTTATCCCATTTAACCTTTGGCATTATCTCTTTAACCATCTTCCCTTCTTTTAACTCTACATTCCTTCTTGCCTTTAATCGCTTTACAACCCGCTCAATTTCTTTCTTTATTAAAGGTATTCTACTCTTCTCTGCAAGGCGATAATGGATACTTATACTCAATCCTTTATCTTCAACTATTACCCCTTTAAAAGAGGCAAATATTTTTAATAAACGCCGCTTAATCTCTTTCAAGAGTTTTCGGTAATCATCTGAAACCAAACCTTTAAAATTTACTCCCTTCCCTTCTATCTCTAATCCGTGATTCCCGGCATAAACTATTCCTTTTATATTCACTCTCTGTTTTATTTCCCTCAATTCTCTTCCGCTAATAACCGCCAGACTAAAATTGGATTTTTTAACTAATTTAAGGAGCGATGCCCTGATTTCCAAAGACAATTTTGCTTCTTGAGGAGTATTTACAATAGGAGCAAGCGTGCCGTCGTAGTCAAGAAAAATAAAAACCTTTTTGTCCTTTATTATCCCTCTTATCTCTTCCCAGTGTCTAACCAAATGTTTCATTCCTTAAACTCAAATTTTAAAAGTTCAGAAATCACTTTCCCTGCCCAGCGATAGATATTATTAAACTCTACAATTTTACGCATCTTTAACATTCTTTTTTCTCTCTCCTCCCGAGATAAATTAACTGCTTGATAGATTTTATCGGCAAATTCTTCGGTATCGTAGGGATTGATTAAAATACTATCTGTAAGTTCTCTGGCTGCTCCCGTAAATTGACTTAAGAGTAAAACCCCATCCAAATCAACTCTTGCGGATACAAATTCCTTAGAAACTAAATTCATCCCATCATGCAAGGAGGAAACAATACAGAGGTTACCTAAACGATAAAAAGCGAGCAGTTCCGGATAGCTTAAATGTCTTCTTACTAAAACGATAGGTGACCAATATTCAGTAGCATATTTCCAGTTTATCTTCTCTACCAAAGCATTAAGTTCATCATTCAGGAGCTTATATTGGGGAATATGCAAACGGGAAATTTCTCCCATTTGTATAAAGACAAACCTTTCCCGATACTGGGGATATTTATCCAGAAATCTTCCCACCGCTTGTAATCTTTCAGGAATCCCTTTTGTATAATCTATCCGATCAAGTCCCAAACAGACAAACTCATAATTAAGTGAAAATTCTTCCCGCAGTTGTCCTATTAGTTCCTGCACTTCTTGGAAATCAGCTTTTCGGGCAATATCAAGAAAATCTACGCTTATGGGATAAGGTCTTATAAGGGTTTCGTGTCCACCTTTAATTACCGAATATCTTTCACGGTCAATCTTTGCTTCCAGCTCTCTATCTACACAACCCAAGAAATTATCGCAATTATAACGAATATGGAAACCGAGGAGGTCATTGGCAAGCAGTCCCTCTAATATCTCCTGACGGTGAGGAGCAATTCTAAAAACATCAGGACCGGGCCAAGGGATATGCCAGAAGTGTGCTGTAATAATGTTAGACTGCGCCTCTTTAAGATATTTAGGTAAAAGTGCCAGATGATAATCCTGAATCCAAACAAATGCTTTTTTACCCTTTGTCTCTTCAAGTACTGCTTTGGCAAATTTCTCATTAACTTTCTTGTAATACTCCCAATCTGATTCTCTAAAGATAGGTCGGATAAAAGCCATATGGCAAAGGGGCCAGAGGGCTTCATTAGAAAAACCATAATAATATCCCTCATCTTCTTCCTTGCTTAACCAGACTCTTTTTAATTCATACAAAGGTTCTTCGGGAGGAACTTTAACTTTCCCTTCTCTATCGGCTACTTTCCTATCGGCTTCACCAGAGGCTTGGGCAATCCAGATTCCTTTACATGTCCGCATGACGGGGTCTAAAGCAGTGATCACTCCTCCGGCACCTTTCTGACAAACAACTTTTCCTTTTTTCAGAGTATGCACATAGGGTTCACGATTAGAAACTACAATCAAAAGATAATCTTCCAGTCGCGTCTTAATCAACTCTTCTAAACTCTCTTTTGTCCACATAATGTTTTCTTTCCTTATTACCCTGTTTTTTCCTGTTCGTAATTTATTGCCCTTATGGGATAGGGAATTACAATTTTCTCTTTTTTATATCGTTTGTGCAATCTTTTAATAAATTCATGTCTAATTAAATGCTGATTTACAACCTCTTTTGTTCTTAAGATTACATTGAAATTTATACTGAAATCATTAAAAGTATGATACCTTATAAAAGGTTCAAACTCTGGAACCCCTCCCTCTACTTCACGCATTACCTCCTTGGCTACTTCAATAGTTATCTCTTCTACCTTATCTAAGTCGCTACTATAATGCACACCTACAGGAACTAACACTGCCATTTCTTTATCCGGAAGATAATAATTGGTAATTATAGACTGCGCCAGTTTACTATTGGGAATAATAATTACATTATTGGGTAGCATTCTTATTCTTGTGGCACGCCAGCCAATATCTAAGACATAACCCTCATCACCTGATTCCAATTTTACAAAATCTCCAACGCTAATCTGGTGAGTAAAAGAAATGTAAAATCCCGCAAAGAGATTGGAAAGTGTGTCCTGAAGCGCTAAAGCAACTGCGAGCCCCCCAATACCCAAAGCAGTAAGAAGCGGGGTAATCGATATCCCAAGATTGTTCAATATTACAAGTATGCCTATCCCTAAGATTACTATCCGCACAATATTCTCTGTAAGTGAAGGAAGAGGTAATCCTCCTTCTTTTTCTGAAGAATATTGCTTAATTATCCGCGTCGCAATACCTGCGATAACCAGCGTTACTGATAAAATCCCTAAAGAAAGAAGCGCCTTACCGATAAAAGTTACTACCTCGTCTGAGAAATGAGAAAATTTGAACGCTGAATAAACTGCCAACATAATGCACCAGATAATAAACGGCCCTTTAATAGAAGAAACGATAATATCATCGATGCTGGTTCTGGTCTTTTCTGTCCACTTGGTCAATCTATTTAAGATTAACTTCCTGACGATGTAACCAAGAATAAAGATAAAAAAGAAAATAACTACCGGCAATAAAACCTCATATGTCTTCTGCAAAATAATCACCTCCCTTTACTAAACCAAAAGAAAACATCTGGTGGAAACAGTATTACTATTCTTTACAACAGCTTATTCTAATAAATTATCCCTTCCTTAAAAGGGATTATCTTGAAATTTCTATATTTGTCAAGTAATTATTGTAATTGTGCTCCAAATTTATAACGGTAGATGAAGAAATTGATTGCAAAAATTTTATTAGATTAAAAACGCGTATAATAGCAAGAAAATATAACTCTTTGCATTATTTCGGGTTACAGAAGAGAATATCAAGGAGAGTATATTGCCAGAGTGGTTTCAGATTTTATGCTCTTACCTTTTTTCAATTCTACAATCTCACCTGCAGAAAGTCTTTCTCTGACTTCTTTTATCTTTATCTGCCCAATGTTCTCTTTATTTTCATAGAGGTCAAAAAGCATACCTTCTACAACCCCTTCGCTTTTACCCACATTTATAATCACGAAATTGTATTTTTCGTTAACTAAAACTATATTCGCCTGTTCGGTTCTGGGAGGAGGAATGCGTGGTGGCGGAGGTAATTTCTGAGTCCCTTCTGCTATTCCTTTCTTTACTACCACCGGAGGGAGTTCTACAGGAGAAGTTCCTGCAAGAGCTATGCGTTTTGCTTCCTTAAGCGCACTTTCCAATTCTTCTCTTACTTTATTTATCTGGCTTAACTTCTCTTCCAATAATTGATTTATACGTTCTATCTGGGTATTAAGGACATCTCTCTCTGCATCGGCTTTATCTACTTCTTCTTTTAAGGAAATAATCCGCTCTTCCAAATTATCCTTCTCTATTGCCAAGTCTGCTAACTTCTGCTCCATATTTTCTTTTTCTAAATTTGCCTTCAATATATCACGGGGAGAAGTTGATTTGGTAGTCCCACCACTTCCAAGATTCTTCTCTATGCCAATCTTATCCAGTTGAACCCCGCTTAAACGCTCTCCCAACTTCCTCCGTTCTGTCTCCAATTGGGTAATCAATAAACGGTTATTTTTAAGTTTTTCTTCTACCTCATTTATGCGCATCTGTAAATCAACCTTTTCTTTCAAAAGAGTCGCCCAAGATTCCTCTTGTGGGGCTTTTGTGTTTTGAACCATGCGTAAATCCTGTTCTAGACGTGCAATTTTTTGCAGAAGCCCTTCCCTTTCTCTCGAATAAACATTGATTTTCTGATTGAGCGAAAGATTTTCTTTGTTCAAATTTTCATAACTCAACCTCAATGCACTTAATTCATCGTTAGCCTTTTTTAACTCAACATTTAAACCTTCCAACTCTTTCTTTAAATTCAAGATATCTTCCTCACTCTTCTTAAGGCTCTCCCGTAAGGCGTTATTTCTAATGGTCCACAATTCACGGTCTTTATTATATTGATTGGTAATTTTTCTTTTTTCCGAAGCAAGATAAAATAAGGCAATAGCCATTACAAAAAGTAAAAGCACAAACACCGCAGTTAAGAGTGTGCGAAAAATTTGCCTCATCGTCTTAAATTGTTAAACTGCTAAATTGTTATATATTTAAACTATTGTTATTTATTATGTAGTCCTTCGCAGAAGTTTCAGACTCAGCAAAGGCTTTCTTTCAATTACAACTGCCAATATAAATTTCTTTATGTCTTCAAAAATCAAGAATAAGCTGGGAATAATAAAAAGGGTCAAAAAAGTAGAACTTGTCAAACCTCCCATAACGGTAATCGCTAGAGGAGACCAGAGACTTGCGGACTCCGAACGGTCAAGGGCCATCGGCGTAAGTCCCAATAAAGTAGTAATGGTAGTCATAAGTATCGGACGCAACCTATCCTCTCCCGCAAAAATCAAAGCTTTGAGTAAATTATACCTTTTATGCTTCTTATTTTGCAATTTTAAATTAATAAAATCAATTAAAACTATGGCGTTGTTCACCACAATTCCCCCTAACATCATAAATCCAATCAGCGCGCCAATATTTATAGAAGTATCCGTAATTCGCATTATAGAAACCACACCAATCGCTGCCAAAGGAACTGTCATCATAATAATTAACGGTTGAGCATATGACTCAAATAAACAAGCCATTACTAAGTATACCAAAAATAAAGTTAAAAATATAGCAAAAGTAAATTCTTTCTGATTTTTCAACATTTTCTCATAATCACCACCAAAGCGATAAAAATAGTCTTTGGGAAATTCCACGCTCTTTAAGGCCTCTTTAATTTTCTCACCCGCTTCTTTCAAAGACATAGAACCTCTGCTTCCACTCACCTGAACCATCCTCTGTTTATTCTTGCGCCAGATTTCACTCGGACCGATATCAAAACGAAAATTCGCAATCTGGTTAAGATAAACACTATTTCCATCGCGAGAGGTAAGAATAAGACGATGTAAATCTTTAAACCGCCGACGGTCGTCTTCATGAAGACGCACTACTATTTCCACCTCTTTTGCTTCCGTATGGTAATAGGTAGCACGCAAACCACGCATCTGTCCATGAATGGTGGTAGAAATATCTTCGATATTTAACCCAAATGAAGCTGCTTTTTCTTTATCAATAAATAATCGCAGTTCTGGCCGTCCTTCGCGCATTCTTATCTTGACATCGGTCATTCCTTTTACTGTCTGGAGTTTACTTGCCATAGCAATGGCAAGATTCTTCAATACTTCATAATCATAACCAAACACATCTAAAAAAACTTCCCGTGTCCCTACTTCCTGAGGTTCTTCAAAATAGATGAAGGCATCATAGTAACGTTCAATCTCCTCAGTTCTGGGACGGAGTTCATTAATAATCTCCTGGGTAGACCTTGCACGTTGGGCTAAAGGATAGAGTCTTACATATATTTTTGAAGACCAGCGCTCAATGCGCGAAGAAATTGTTCTGACTTCAGGAAGCTCCTTGGCTACCCTTTCTATCTGCTCTACGCACTTATCCGAAACATCCAATTTCGCTCCCACCGGTAATTGCACATGGATGGTGAATTCATTTTGTTCTGTTACTCCGATAAACTCGGTTTTTAAATTTTTCCCCATCTTGAGAGCAAAAATAAAAAGCAGGAAGGCAACGAGCACTATTGCATAACGAAAATGGAGAGCTTTAGCTAAAGCGTTTCGATAAAATTTCTTTATTTTTATAAAATATCTCCTCGCACGGGGAACATTTTCTATCTTCCTTCCGTATGAACGCATCACTAAACGCGAACCCAAAAGCGGTATAAAAGATATTGCCACAAACAACGAGGCAAGCAGGGAAAAAACCACCGTTAAGGAAAGCCCTACATACAGAAGTCTAATCTCTTTATTTACAAAAACAATCGGCAAAAAAACTACGATCGTGGTAAGGGTAGAAGCAGTTATCGCCAAAGTTACTTCAGAACTGCCCTCTTCTGCAGCCTTTTTCTGCGAAAGGCCGACTTCTCTTTTTTTAAAAATATTATCCAAAACCACGACAGAATTATCCACCAACATCCCTATGCCTAAAGCAAGCCCACTCAAAGTCATAACATTCAAAGTAAGTTTAGCAAAAAACATAAAAGCAAAAGTAGCGATGACAGAAACCGGAATAGAAATACCAATAATTAAAGTTGATTTCAAATCCCACAAGAAAAAGAAAAGTACTATAATCGCCAAAATACCTCCCCAGAAAAGTGAACTCTTTACCGCAGAAATAGCATCACGAATTGCCTCCGCTTGATTGTAAGTCAGTTTCATTACAATATCCTTAGGAATAATGAAGCGGGTTTCTTCAATTTCTTTTTTTATCGATTCAACTACCTTAACGGTATTAGCAGTTGATTCTTTCTGGAGATACAAAGAAACTACCGGCTGGATATCCACACGTGCCAAATCTATGGGTTCAAGAAAAGAGTCCTTCACAAAAGCAACATCTCTAAGTCTGATTACTGAACCCTGATGAGAAACCCCCACTCCCAAATTCTCAATATCAGAAATATTTTCATATTGTCCCATCGTGCGAATAAGAAATTTATCTCTTTCCCTCTTTATCTCTCCCGCCAGAAGATTAAGATTGTTCAAATTTAAAATATTAAGCACACGGCCTAAGGGAATCCCGTATCTCTGTAAGTCATCTTGTCTTGCCTCAATGAGAATTTTCCTTTCTCTCCCTCCCACTACTTCCACATTAGCCACCCCTTCCAAACGCTGAAAACGCTCTTTTATCTTCTCATCTACCAAGCGTCTTAAAATTTCCGGAGTATAACCTATTCCGGTAACGGCAAGAATAACTATTGGAACATCAGTCTTTTGATATTTTGCAATCACTGGCTTTTCAATTTCTCGGGGAAGTTTATCAACAATACGTGAAAATTTTTCTCTCACCTCTAATGCGGCAAAATCCATATTGGTTCCGGGCTCAAACCTTAAAACCACCCGCGACTCTCCCTCCTCAGAGATAGAAATAATTTCCCTTAAGTGACTCACACCACCAACCGCCTCTTCCACTGGCTTAGTAACCAGCATCTCTACATCAGAAGGAGGAATTCCTCCTCGAATCTGAATAATTATGGAGATATCTTCAAAAGCTACATTGGGCATCATCTCTACAGGCAAACGCTGTAGGGAAACTATGCCTACAAGAATTATTCCCCAGAAAACCATGGTAAAAGTAACTGGCCGATGAATGGATAATTTTGGCAGATTCATTTTACTTAATGTTAACTCCCTTTGGTTCGTTAGCTCGTTCAGTCAGTTCTGTTCTTCGGGTTCGTTTTCCTGAATTACGGTTTACGATTTACAAATTACATCGCCCCAAAGGAACGAGAGTTTCTAGTTTTAAATTTCCTGTTTCAAGCTTCGGATTTCGTGCTTCGAATTTATGTCAGTTCATACCATCTCCCCGGTCCTGCAGGACCTTTAGCACGGATAAAACCTTTTTCTACCAAAATCTTAATATCCCGTGCAGCAGTGGGCATAGAAACATTAAATAATTTAATATAATCTTTGCGTGTAAGACGAATTTTTGTCTTTAACTCTGCTAAAAACTTTTTCTGACGTTCGTTCAATCCGCCGAGTTTCTCCTCTTCCACTAAAGGAAGTTTCTCTTCGGCAAAAGGAATGCCGGAAATTTGAGGAACTGTTTCTTTCTCAGGTAGTATTTTTACCTCCGGGGTTATTTCTACAGGAATGGGCTTTACGCCTTCGTGAATTATTTCCGGCGGCTCAATCTCTACTAAAACCTCCTTCTTTCTAAAGAGGGCAAAGAATCTAAACACGATTAAATAGAGAGCTGGAATCACCAAAAGGGTCAAGAATGTTCCGGATAATAGCCCTCCAATAACCGTAATTGCCATCGGCGCACGCAATTCAGCTCCCTCTCCTAAACCCAAAGCAAGCGGAAGTAGTCCCAATATTGTAGTCAACGAGGTCATCATAATCGGACGCACCCTCTGTAATCCTGCCTGGATTAAAGCCTTCTCTACAACCATCCCTTCCTTACGGAGGCTGTTTATCGTCTCGATTAAAACAATTCCATTATTAACCACAATTCCTCCCAACATAATCGTTCCTAAAATCACCACCGAATTTAAAGTGGTACGGGTGAAAAATATTGCCAAGGCAACACCGATTATTGATAGAGGAAGATTGAACATAATAATAAACGGTTGCCATAAAGATTCGAATTCCGAAGCCATAACCATATAGTTGAGAATAAGTGAAAGGATAAGGGCAAAACGCAATGATTTAAAAGATTCTTCCATATCCTTACGCTCGCCTCCCAACTTTATAGTAAATCCCTCGGGTATCCTGTAGCGGGATAAAGCAGATTCAATGTCCTTCGCCACTTTATCAAATCCACGTTTATAAATATTAGCAGAAAGGACGATTACTCTCTGCTGGTCTAATCTTTCAATCTGACTTGGACCGGTTCCGGAAACAATATAGGCAACATCAGAAAGCGGAATATCCACATCAAGCGCATTAGAATGAATCAATATCTGCCTTAGTTTATTCATCTCATTCCTGTCCTCTTCCCTCAATCGCACTCTTATATCATATTCCTGCCCCATTTCTTTAAACTTGGTGGCGACATGTCCTTTGATAGCCACTTGGGCAGACATAGCGATATCGTTTACCGAGAGATTATAGTAAGCTGCCTTATCTTTTAAAACATTGACTTTTGTTTCAGGATGGGGAGGAGCGAGTGAGGAAGTAACTCCATAAACCCCAGAAATTCCTTGCAACATTTTCTCCATATCTTTGGAAATTGCTTCCAGAGTTTTTAAATCATGCCCTTTTATTTCTAAACTTATGGGTTTACCTGCCTGAAAAGCCATCTTGAACACACTTTCTTGCAAAATATACTCCAGACGCGCTCCTTCCAAATTTGCATGCGCCAATTCCTCCTGGAAAACATTAATTATCTCTTGCGTCGAGCGATAACCAGGGTCCCGGCGATTCACTTTCTTTAAATTCACAACAAAGCGTGCTTGGTGCGAACCCATCGTCTCCACCACTTCACCGGTTCTTTCCTCACGTGTAGAACCGATAGCCAAACTTACGCCTTCTATATCGGGAATACTTAAAAGTGCTTTCTCCACCTCTCGGCATATTCGGTCGGTTACTTCTAATTTTGTTCCGGTCTGCATCTCTAATTTCAGAACAAACTGCCTCTCATCAATTTTGGGCAACAATTCTCGGTCCGATTTAGCAAGCATCCCAATACTCAAAATAAAAACAAGTCCAATGAGAAAAAGACCTATAAAACGAAATTTTAAAAAAATAGCAATTAGTCTTGCATAGGCATTACCGATCTTTAAGAAGAATTTTGGCTCTTTTTTCCTTACCTCTTTACTAATCTCTATCTCTTTTTTTTCGCTACCTATTGCTGCCAGACGAGGAACAAGCGTCAAAGCAACAACCAAAGAAATAAGCAAAGAGTAGGTAATGGTCAAAGCCATTTCTCGGAAAAGTTGCCCGGCAATTCCCACCACATAGATTAGGGGAACAAAAACGACAACGGTAGTCAATGTCGAACCGGTAATTGCCGAGCCCATCTCGGTTGCTCCCAAAATAACTGCTTCCCTAAATCCTTTGCCATACTGTTTGCGATAACGATAAATGTTTTCCAAAACAACGATGGAATTATCTACAATCATTCCCACTCCTAAAGCCAATCCTCCTAGGGACATCATATTGATACTTATGCCCTGAAAATACATCATGCACAGCGCAGCCATAATGGAAACAGGTATGGAGAGACTGATAATCAAAGAACTACGGAACTCGCGCAAGAATAACAAAAGTACTAAAAAGGCAAGCACGCCTCCCTGCCAGGCATTTGTCTTTAAATCCTGGATGGAAGCGCGGATAAATTCCGACTGGTCATAGATAACTTCTACATTCAATTGTTTAGGAATTCTATCTTTAATCTTCTCCAAAACCTCTCTTACCTTACGTGCGGTAAGCACAACATTGGCATCCGCCTGTTTCATTACCGAAACCGTCACATTGTCTTTGCCGTTGTAGCGGGAGATGGAGGTTTGTTCCTTCCAAGCATCTCTTACCGTGGCTAAATCGGAAAGAGAAATCAGGCGTCTATCTTTTTCTTTCTTCTCTCTTTCCTGCAAGAACATTTCGTAACGAGTCTTTGGTGGGTTGGGTTCCATTGCTTCGATTACCACACTCTTTACTTCATTAACCCTTTCGAATTCTCCCATGGTGCGAATCAGATACTCAAAAAATGTCTCCTTTATTGTCCCTGCAGGAAAAGAAAAATTTGTTTCCTTCAAGGCATTAACAATGCGCAAAATAGGAATTCCGTTTGCGGAAAGTCTTCCTTGGTCAACTTCCACGATGATTTCCCTTTCCCATCCTCCGGTAATGTTTGCGGAGGCAACACCCTCAATTTTTTCTATTTCATCTTTGATTACCTTACGGCAGACCTCGCGTAATTCCAGAGGGCTGATTGGTCCGGTAACCGAAAGAATCACTACCGGAAGTTCAAAAGGATTATATTTCATTACAATCGGGTCTTGCGCGCCTAAGGGAAGTCTTTCTTTAATTAAATCAATTTTCTCCCGCACTGCCAAAGAAGCCAAATCCATATTGGTTCCCCAGTTAAATTCTAGAATAATTGTGGAAAGACCCTCTTTGGAGATAGAAGAAATGCGTTTAAGATTAGGTACAGTACCTACCACCTCTTCAATAACTTTGGTGATAAGAATCTCTACCTCTTCGGGAGCAGCGTTTTCGTAAACGGTAACTACTGTAATCTGGGGATAAGTAATGGCAGGAAAAAGTGCTTGGGGAAGTCTTGTCCAGGAAATGTATCCTAAAAGCGCCACTCCCAGAAAAATCATGGTTACCGTAACCGGCTTTCTTACTGAAAACTCAGGTAATCTCATCTTCGCAAATTAAATCAACTAATTGACTATTTAACCTTTTAACTATTTACCCATCTAACCAATTTAACTATTTAACCAAAAATACTATTTACCCGAGGCCAATTTCTCTTGGGTCTCGGTAATCTCCACAGGAGTTCCGTCTTTTAATTTCTTTAATCCCGGCGTCTCAACAATAACCAATTCCCCTTCTTCCAATCCACGGGCAATCACTGCATAGTCTAACGTGGCATACTCGGTAAACACTTCTTTATTCCTTACCCGATTATCCTTAACAACGGGAACAAAATATCTTCTCCCTTCTACTGACAGTGCGGTGCTGGGAACAACCAAGGCATTCTTTTTCGTATAGACCACAATCCTTGTCCGGGCAAACATTCCTGGAAGAAGCGTCGTTTTGGTTTCTATAAGTCTGATGCGTACATTCAAGGTGCGGGTACGTGCTTCTAAGTTAGGAAAGATATTTTCTACTACTCCATAGAAATCAGTATAGGGATAAGCGTCAACATTTACAATGACCCTCTGACCCGTCTGAACTTTACCTATATCTTTTTCAATCACCCCCACTTCAATAAAAGTATTCTCTTCACTAAAAAGCGTTCCCAAACGTTCATTGGGGGTAACAAACTCTCCTACATCTAGGTCCCGGGGGCCCATAATCCCATTTTGAGAAGCATAGAGATTAGTCTTTTCCAGTCTTGATTTAGCCGATTCTACTTCTGCCTTTGCTACTTTGGCTCTTTCTTCTGAGGCTTTGACTTCTGCTCTTGCTTCTTCCACCCGTGCTTCTACAATTGCCCCTACTTCATACAATTTCTCAATAGTCTCTGCACGTTTCTTTACTGCTTCTGCCTCTGCTAACGCCGCATTATATTTTGCCTCTGCCCAAGAGAGTTCTAACTGGGCATCTTTTTGGTCTAACCGGGCAATAAGCTCTCCTTTTTTCACCCGCTCTCCTTCCTTAAACCGGATTTCTGCCACTCTGCCATTTATCTCAAACTTCAGGTCTATCTCCGGAATACTCCTTACTGTTCCCACAATGGGCAGTTCATCCTGAAAATCGGTGCGGGAGATTTTATAAACTTTAACGGGAATTTTCTCTGCCTCACCCGTGCCCATCAGCAATTGTTCCAAGGCAGAAGGAATCTGAGGTGCTTTTTCCTCTTTTTTCTTCTTTTTTTCTTCCTTTTTCACTTCTGCGCCCCGCGTAAGTTTGGGACTAACCTTAGTAGCAGTAGTCCTCCCTTTTGGGGGTTGCGGAGGTGGCTTGGCTAATTTCTTCGCTAAAACCATCACTAACACCACCATAAGTATCAAAATTACAATCCTTAAATTCTTAGGAGACATTTTTGCCATTTTTCTCCTCCTTTTGCTAATTTTTGATTTTACCTAAGGTATTACCTTTACTTCATCCCCTAATCTAATTTTCTCTCCTGCTTCCGCACGGGCAATCCTACAAGAAGAAGTAGCATTTTTGGTCTTACTGACTTTTAATACTCCCACCTTTTCCTTCCGGCGATACACCCACAACTCTGCTCCTTCTCTTACACCCTGGTCCTGACCGAGATTAATGATGGCAAAACCACTTTCGTTATTTACCGCAATAATTTTCCCTCCGGGAAGGTCCTCAATTTTGACTATTTTCTCGCCCTTAGGAAGAAAAACTTCCTTATGCAGTTGGGTATAATCAAGTTCCTCTGTTCCCGCTACCCGATGCCAGAATATTTCCGGAGAAGCTCCTTGAATCAACTCCGCATATTTATACAGACCGCACGCTTTTGTAAGCGTGCTCAACGCCCCATAGTAATTGGCTAAGAGATTATTGTAATATGCTTTTTCCGAAGCAAGGGCAATCTTTGCTTCCAGCACATCAGAAATACCTGCCTCATTCAGTTTCCAGCGCGCCTCCGTCACATCCACGCGCTTCTTCTGAAACTGGATACGTTCCCAGACATTATCTAATTGATAAAGGGCTTTCTGATACTCGTTAAAAGAACTGACCACTTCTGATTCCACAGTCTTTTTCACCTCCCACAATTCATTCACCGCGCGCAGATATTCTACGCTGGCTCCTTTTTTCTCTGATAAACGACTAAGTCCATCTAAGAGATTAAACTCTGCAGAGGCGCTTATACTCCCGGTTTTTTCCTGGGAAAGAGAAAGCCGAGGAACCGTCTCTTCCTTGACCAGGGAGGTATTTAAGGTATTCCCTCCAAATGCCTTGCTCAGTTTAAGCCCTAGAAACCAGTCAGATTTCATCTTTAACTCTTCAGTATCATAGGCACTTCCCGTAGTGCCCAAATATCCGCTTAGACTAACTTTAAGTTTCTCTTTGGAATCTGCTGCTTTCTGTCCTAACTCATTAAAGCGGACAATCAACTCATTAATGGATAACTCTGGCCTCTTCTTAAAAGCAATTTCCTTGCACCGTTCTAAGTGTAAATTAAGCTTTTCAAATTTTAACCAGCCTTCAAGCTCCAGCGTAACCGTGGGGTCTAAGTTTAGCACTTGTTTGAAAGTAAGCTCTGCCAAGGTGCGGTCTTTCTGGGCAGCCACCAGCTGGTATTTAATCTGGCTATAGAGGGACTGGACATTGAGGAATTCCAACTGGGTAATTAATTTCTTTTCATAGTGGTTTTTGGCCATTTCCAAAAAATCATTTGCTTCCTTAAAAATATCTTCATAAATTTTTGCATTCATAATATAAATCAGTAAATTGTAATAGGCGCGTTTCACTTCCAGCATATAATCTGCCTTTATCCGCTCATACTCGCGCTGAGCAATATCCATATTAACCAGAGCCTGTTCCAATTTATAACGCAGTTCTCCTCCCTGGCTAATGGGTTGTTCCATCTGAATCCCAAAGGATTGTTCCGTAAAACTGACATCCCTTACGGAAGTATCACCGCGGGTGCGTCCAGCCTTAATCACCGTAATCGGGAAAAGCATTCTTCTTGCTTCGCGCACCTTTATCTGTGCCAGTTCCACCTGTTCATAAGCGATATGGAGTGGTTTGTAATTGGCAAGGGCAATGTCCATCCATTTTTCCCAACCCTCGGTTTCTTCCAGAAATCTGGGTTCTAAATTTACTAAAGGGGTTTTTACTTCTTTCTCCTCCGTTATCTCTTTCGTAGGCACAAAACCCGGTAAATCCAAATCTACGATAATCCGGTTATTTTGTTTAAGCACTTTATATTTAACTTTTTTCTTTAGCAAAAACTCTATCAAATCTACTTTTGCCCGTTCTCCTTCTTTTTCTGGAGGCTTGCCATACCAACGCAAGTTCACCGCCCTAAGTTGTGATTTATCTACCACAAGATGAGAAGGTACTCTAGAATGGGCATAAATATCTGTACCGATGAGGTCAACAATCAGCCGTGGAGGAAGGTCGGTTTCATACACTGAATATTCTACTGGTTGGTCGGTCAAGATAATCAACCGTATCCCTTCATTCCGTTCTTTTAGCTCTATACTATCCAAACTCCTTTCCTGTTTTTCTCCCTTCACCTTACTTGTCCAGAACAATAAAAAAAGAAACCCGATGAAGGTTCCTTTCCTTAATAAACCTTTCTTCATTTCTCCCTCCTGTTTTAAAGGGGGTTTAACTATATCAAACAGTATCAGGGTTTTAACCTTATCATAATTAAGAACTTTTGTCAAGAAAAAAAATCATTTTGGTTATATTTTTTTCTTATCTTTTTCGGCAGGGATTTTGGCAAGGGTTTTTAAAGAATTATGATACAGTTGATACCCTTGCTTTATGGAGAGTGGCTCGGTAATTTAGGAAATTAAATACCGTATCACGGCTCTGATACGGTTTATCTTTTCTCGTGAGATTTGGGAATAAATAAGCGAGAAAGTTTCTTGATATGGTTTGATACAGTATCTATTTTAGTTCAACCTCAATTCCTTCCGGACTTATCTTAGTTATTTCTCCGCCCCTTCCTAAGAGGTCTACTAAATAAGCAGCAATTTTCTCTAAATCTTCGGGTGAGACTTTCCCTAAAGGTTTAAGGGTAACCCTTCCTTCTTGGATAAGCATCTCCCAAGTATCAGAGAAAAGGGAGGTAGAAGGTTTTTCTTGGACTTCTTTTTCTTCTTCTTCCTCTACGGGAGTAACCGGCGTAGTAAAAGAAAATCCTTCTCTTACCAATTTCACCTCAGCTTCTTTCCCCAGAACTTCCTCAATCATTAACTCTACTTTTTCTCCCCAAGCCTCTAAGGAAATCTCCCCTTCTTTAGTTAAAATCTTTTCTTCTACGCTTTCCTCTTCGCGAGGAGGTGGTAATGAGCCTAAAATTGCTTCCAAGGGAGGCATGTAGAGTTCTTCCGGTTTAACCTCTTGCAACTTTTCTGGTTTAGACCATTGGGGCGATTTGGTTCTGCCTTCTAAAGCGGGAGGAAGCTGGGGTTCTTTCTGATGGTAGGGAGATTCTTTTTCTCCCGGTTGCGTAGTATAGACCTTGGGGTCTTTATATTTAAGGGTATAACCGTACTTGCTGTAATCCTCAAGCTTTTCTGCTTTTTCCTCTGCGAAAGCCAAGCCAGAGTAAAAAACAAACCCGCTGATTACGCCAAAAGAAAATAAATATTTTAGCCTCATTTTGCGCACTAATTCCGCTTTATCTCTCGCGATTATACTGCGTCTCATGTTTTACCTCTACATCTGTAAGCGATAGATATAGTTAGGTTCGGCGTATTTCACCCGTTCATCTTTACTCAATAACTCCACCATCTCGGGGACAGTTTTTCCTTTGGGCATTTTTATCCTGTAAACATCTAATCCTTTTATAATATCAATAATCTCGCATTGATATTCGTCTTTGAGGATCGTAATTATCTCTTCTGCAGAAACTTCGGGTTTAAACTTTACTAAAAGCTCTCCTTCCACATATTTTAGTTCAGGTTTCTGGGCCATTTCTCCCTCCTCTACCATAGCTATTTTCACCTCTTCGCTTGCCTTTGTCTCTGATTCGTAAACTTCCTCTTTTGCCTTTCCACAAGAAACAAAACTCAATAATACTCCAACCATCCCCAAAAACAGAATTCTTTTTTTCATCTCCCTCTTTCCTCCTCTCACTTACCTTTCCTCTTCTTCCTTCCTTTTCCTACCGTTATAAACCGTACCCACCTCGTAGGTGGTCTATTTCCTTCATCATAAGCTACATAATTTCTTACACTTATAATCATCGATTTAGGACACCTACGAGGTGGTCTAAGGTTTAGGTGGAGAGGTTTTCAACTATTAAATCTTTAATCTGAGCAAGTTCTCTCTGGTAAGAAATTCTATCTTCCACAAATTCTTTATAGTCAGGGCCTATCTCTAAAGAATCTTCAAAATTGCAAATTTTCTCCTTACCATCAACCTGACCTAAATACTCTCGATAAGAAGAAAAAAGCCAATCCTCGGGCTTGTTCACCAGATACGCTGTAACCGGATTAAGATGGATATAGCGGGTAAGGTGCAATAAATTTTCCTCGGTTTTTACTTGAATTCTTTTAAATCTACCCTCCCAGAGAGGTCCTTTGCGCTTATGTCGGGTATTAAAATAGCGGGTGTAGCTATTTAAAACATTTCCCATAAAAAGAGAAATCCCTTCTTCTTTCATCTGTCTCAATAAGAGATGAAGATGGGTAGGCATAAGACAATAGGCGATAATTTCCACTAATTTATTTCCTGTATTCTCCCCCTCAGAACCTTTTTTATTGGAATTTAAATACTTAGAGAACTTAACTGGAGGATTCTCTTTTTGATAATAGGCAAAAAGCCCAGCCATTCGCTGATATTCATCTTCATCGTTAAAAATCTGAAAACCCGCAATACTTTTATTCAACACGTGATAAATTTCTCCTACTGCCAGAAAATTCTTTCTCATTTTTTCTCCTTAACTCTCGTTAACTTCTTTATACTCTCCTATAATTAATAAAACCTATCCCACCGCGTAGGTGTCCCTTAAACTCTATAATAAATATAGCAAATTTATAAGCTTATGTCAAGAAAAAATGCCCACCTACGCGGTGGGCAGGGGTTTGGGGTTAATTACTTTTGTTTAACCTATCTGCTTCTGAGTTCATTTTTTTCTCTTAACAACCGCGGAATATCATCATCATTATTTTTGCTCCTCCAGTTACCCTGAATACTTACCGCAGCAAGAGATTGTGGCTGTAACGGTTCCGGAGAAGGTGCTGGCTGAATAGGGCTCTTCTCCTCTTTCGCTTCCTTCAAAGGGATAATCTCTGCAAGAATTTCCTTTACTTTTTTAGAAGCATTTTCCAGCGTAAGTCCTCCTCTACCTATCGCTTGCAGTAAAGCATCGGCAATTTTCTCTCTAGTCGCCTCATCCAAACCTTTAACTTCTTCTTCACTGACCTCTTTACCCCAATACTCTTCAAGATACTCTTTTACTGCTTGTCTAATTTTACTTAAGAGCTCATTTACCATAAACTCATCACCTTTTACAATAAACTCCGCAGTCCATTTATCTAACTTTAAGTCTTCATCAAAGAAAAGCATCCTTGCCAATTCAAGAATATTTTTCTCATCCATCATTGCCCAATTCCGCAACTGACTATTCATAAACTCATCCGCATTTTTACCTATTAAATCATCTATGGTCTCCTCAGAAAGCCCCAAATCTACCAAAATCTCCCTTAATTCCGCATACTCTTCATCACTAATAAATCCGGTATATTCCTCTAACAAAGCAAAAAGCTCCTCCATAAGTGCTTTCTCTTCCTCACTGAGCAACTCTTCCAAAACTGCCTCCTGATTAAGGATTGCCTCTTGAGCCTTCTCTAAATCTGTTATCTCCATTACCGCCTCAATGCGTTCATCAGAAAGTCCTTTCTTCTGCAAATATCCTTTTTTATCACTGCTCTTGAAGAATTCTTCAATCTCCTCATCAGAAAGCCCGAAATCCTTAAGGAGCATTTTTTGAGCTTCTTTAATTAATGCTTCTTCATCACCATTAAGGAGTAAGTCAAGCAATTTATCCGAAAGCCCCAGTTTCTTAAGTAAAGCGCGTTTTTCCTCAATAGAAAGATTCTTATTTTTAAGAACCGAAAGAACTTGTTTAATTTTATCTCTGGAAAGAAATCTCCCCAATAGATATATTCTGGCACTATCTCTATCGTTTATAGAAAGTGCTCTCTCCTTCATTCCCGGACCCATTGCCCGATAAGTATGAGCTAATTCCTCTACTCTCTCAGGATAGCTTCTTTTCACAAAACCATCTAATTGCCCTTCCATACCACCAACAATCTCTCCTGTATCCTGATTAGCTATTTGTGAAGGAGGAATTTTGTCACTTCCTGCCGGTCCACCTCCTCCACCTCCTCCACCTCCTCCACCGCCTCCGCCACTGGCACCGTCACTGGCTTTTTTTGAACCAAGGGTTCCTACATATTCTCCAGCCACATAATACGCTTTAGGTTTTCCTTGTGCATCAAGATATGTTTGTTCTACAAATGCGGTATATATTCTAAACGAACCATCTTCATATTTATCAAGGATATAAGGAATACCAGCCCTTATGGTTAAGCCCTGCTGTTTAAGTGCTGCCACCTCTTCGTCCTTAAATACATAAACAGACCTTACTACATTATTGCCACTTACACTTACCGTTTGTCCTGTTTTGGGATCTATCCTATCTCCATTAATATTCAAGGTAAGTTGTGTATTCTCTCCTAAGAATAATAAATCCCCTTCACCTACTACTTCTTCTTCTACTTTGGCAGTTACCGAACCTCTTTTTTCCTCAATAACACATCTGATTGCTTTTCCATTTCCATCTATAGAGTACTCCTGCTGTAGATAATCCCCATTTCCTCTACTTAGCTTAATTGTCCTTTGAGTATTAGGTTCATAACCTTTCCTCACCCATTGTTGATTACTGTTAAGAGTTCCTGTCTCTGTATAATTATCCTCTCTCCATTCCCAACCCTCAATATCGACTTTCCTCAAAGAATGCACCTGTTTTTTAGTGGGGTTGCCTTTTCCATCAAATTCAGGAAAAGTGATTGTTTCTTGCTCCCCCTCATTATTTTTTAATACCCTTTCTTCTCGCTTTTTTTCAAATTTCCCATCCTCCAGTAGCCCTACTACTGTAGTAATGGTAGAGCTCGTATACCATCTTTGCGCATTAGAATTAGCCCAATTCGTTGTTTCTACCTGCGTCAATGTATTATCCACTCTACTAACCTTGATTTCGATTTTGTATGTTTCAAAATCAAAAAGATTCTCATACCCCTTGTTATTACCTTTAAATATAATATTTAAATTTAATTCAAATCCTTTATCATTCAATTTTACATAACCCCCACCATTATCAACCTCTGCTACTATTCCATATAAAACATTTTGTGATAAAACATTTTGTGAAGTTGAACGCTGCATAGCTCCTACCAATACTCCAGAAATATTCGCTTCCGGAGGATTAGCAGAATCATTCCACTGATACCTTAATAAATATCCTTTATATTTTCCTTTCGAGGGATCAGGTAGTTCTTCTACATAAACTATATTTCCCTTGTCATCAATATAAAGATATTTATTAAACCCATTTATATCTGTAGCCTCAATTCTACGCAACTGCTGTTGTTTCTGCTCATCACTAAGCTCCAATGCCGCGATAAGTTCGCTCCTACTAAGTCCCCCACCCCATCCGGGGTCACTAAAGCCTTCAAGAGTTTTTGCCCCTTCATTCCAGCTACGAAGAAATATCTCCCAATCTACTTTAGCCACACCAGCAATTGCCAACTGTGAACAAAATCTCTCATAGGCTTTGCCTGCTGCAGATAAAGGAAGATTGCCTACATTATTTTGCAAAAATGTTTTAAAGCTTTCTGCTTTTTGGGATTCATCTGAATCTGTGGGAGTAAAACTCAATACTGCACCATCTCTCTTAATTAATTGTCCCTTACTATCAAATCTCAATACATATCTTCCCTCATCAATTGATTTCACTGGCACCTCAAAGTACACTTTGTCCTCTTTTTCTATTACTATACTAATATCAGCCCAGCCAATTGCACTCGGGCCAGTTACACTTCCAGTATTTGTCCGCTCGTAAGCAATAAGTGTTCTTATTGCTTCCCAAGTTTGTTGCTCAATCGTAATAATAGGAGTTTGGCTAATTGTAAAGATTGATCCATCTTCTGCTAAAGAAAGCTCATAAATTTTTCCTCCTAAAATCAGATAACTTTTATCACCCTGAGTCTTAAAACTAATTCCTCGAGCGAAGGTTACCATCCCCGCAAAATTGGTAAATTGGATTTCCTTTATTTTTCTACTGCCGAATTCAATAACTGGCTCTGGATCAAGTGGGGTCGCCCTTCCTGCTACCACAGATTCCTCTCCAAGCAAAGTAAATTTTTCTATCCTCTTTAACGCATTACTATTCGCCGAAGCTTTTTTCAGTTCCCACACTTCTATTTTGTTTCTTTGGATTGTTACACCTGTTACACCACCGTCTCCTCTTTGCTCTATACTTAACCGAAGAAGATGCAATGTTTGCTCATCAAAAATTAGGCTTTTTACTAAATCAACGCTTGGTGATGGTGACGATTCTAACTCTATTTTAGCAATTGTATATTTTATCTCCCATCCGCTATCATATACAGTAACATCACCAGTAGCATCAACAGCCAATGCCCACCATTCACTTCCTCCTCCAATAGAATAAAATTGAACAAACTTATTACCTATACTACATACCCAAACATAAGTTCCATCTAACCTTTTTACATAACTAATATTCCTGACAAATCCCTTAGCTTTTTCATACAAGCCTTCAAAGGTTTCTGATCTATCTAATATTTGCAGTAATGTAGGTCTATCAAATCCTAAAACTTTGGTGAAACTATCCCCATCACTAATATAAAACTCAACAACAACAACAGATCGGGAATTATCCAACATAGCCTTAGCATATCCCCTAGGCGAATAATTACTACCACTTGTGTCTTTCTCAAACGAGAAATTATAAAACTCTTTCTGCGCCTCAGTAATAATCTTCTCAAAGGCAAGTGTGAAATTGGCTGAATTGCTCGGATTTAGTCCAAAAAGGGTCCTCAGAGAATCTTCCTCCATAGATTTAAAAGCATCCAGCCAAGCAGAGAATCCTAGACTCTTTAAAACTTTAGCGAAATCTCCTATAGTTATAGTTGTAGTACCCTCATTAATTATTAGATTTTTACCATCAAATTTAAGATATCTACTACCTGCACTTAGTGAGGAAGTATTAAATATAAAAATACTCTCTCCTGATTGAATCCCAAAATAATTACCAGTTACAAAATAATTTTGGGAATCTCCCAATAAATTATCCAATTGTTGTACGGCTGTTCGACCACCCGGATCGTCTTCTAGACCCAAAATACTAGCAATCCATCTTTTTTGCTCCTCGCTTAATGCGGGTGGTAGTATTTTAATAGTAGGTGCAATTACCCCTGCACCAGTGGCTTGGGGATCAATACTCAAGGTAAAAGAACCATTTTTACTAGTAGGAAGGTTATATGTGTATTCTTTACCATCTGCTTGGAAAGATAATGTAGCGCTAGTTCCTTTAACATTAAAAGTAAAATTAGTGATTTTTAATTCTTGTGGCACAGTTAAAGTTAAATCAGGGTTTTCAGTTGTTATATTAGTATCAGGACCATAAATTTGTAATAATGGTAATGTATTTCCTCCGCCCATATAATAAACATAATAATACTGTAAGCCTTCTCCAGTAACATCATAAGCATAAGTCTTTCCTGTATAATCAAAATAAATTCTCTGATGAGTGTAATCTATGGAGGCTCCTTTTAAAATAAGGTCTAAGACTTTAGGGGAAGTAATTGAGGAATCTAAGTATCCGCTTGGCAACTTGCCAGTTAAAAGCGCGTTGGAAACAGTTATTGACTGACCATTTACTACTACCAATTTATCATCTTCCAATTTGAGCCTTTGCAAAGTTAAAGAAGAAGATTTTCCATCGTCTGCTACAGTTACAGTTACTACCTGCTCAATTGTTCCTTTTTTAAGCTGAAAATAGTGGTTTTCGCCTAACTTAAGCCATGAGGTTCCCGCTATTATTGCAGATTTTTCCATTAAAGAACCTATATTATTTATATTTAGCGAGAGTTCCGATAAGCCCTTCAGATACCCCAAGGAAGCCCCGGATAATTCATATTCAGTCCCACTAATTAACTTACCTCGCTCAAAAGCTCCTCCAGAAGGAGTAATAAATGTCAAGCTTGTGATATCACCACTAGTATCTTTTGTATAGCGCGCAGCTAAGGTATAGTCGGAATTATAGACATAATAATATTCCTTTCCAGAAATTACCTCCCTTTTTAAATATCCATTTATAGAGGAGTAATATTTTTCCTCCTGGTCATTTTTATTCCATTCAGAGTCTGTATCGTTATATGTAAAACTTTCAACTAACTTCAGTTGTTGGCCACCCACATTAAGCATACTATTCATATTGGGATCAAATTTTTGAAGGAATGATTGCAGGCGAGTATCATCTAAAATAGCTTTTATTAAAGAATTAAGCCCAGCGGCTTGGTCTACTTTAAAATGTGCCACTAAACGGTATTGTGTTTCAACTACCTGAGTATTCTGTTCTGTGTGATCAAGTGGTTCTATAGGAATTATAGGAAAATAACCTGAAGTTTGAGTATATCCATATACTTGAACATCTAAATCTCCATTTTCAAGATTTTTTGCTAAAATATAACCTGTTATTATGCCATCTGAGGTTATAGTTTTTAAATATCTATTTCCACTTTCATCTATATAACAATCAACATTACCATCATTATCCAGATCGAAAAGAGACCACCTCACTGAATCCCCTGTCACTGGAATTCCGTCCTTAAATTGAATAGACGCCGGTGACGAACTCATTTGCCTCAGTAAGCCTGGAGTTTGCCGTTCTTGATCCCCAAAAGCATTACAACCATTACCATACATCCCGCATCCAGTACTCATATGGTATTGAGTAGGGTCATCACCAGTAAAAAATAATCCCTCTCCCGGCTTTGTAAAAGCCAAAATTAAGAAAAGTATTAAAATTCCCCCGGCCCGGTTTAGTAAAAATCTTGTCTTTTTCATTTTTTACCCTCCTTTTTTCAAAATTTTAATTTTTCATCTTTATATAAGCAAGTTTAATGCCAATTTTCCTCTAAAATCATCGTCATTTATAAGTAATTAATATAATTAAATTTACATTTTTTATCTCTCTTTTTTCTCCTCCCTAAAATGTTTAATAATTGTAAACTTAAGTTACATGCTTATAAAATTAATTTTTAAACTATTTAATTACAATTACTTAAAATGAAAGATTTTTGTTATCCTCCGTAATTTTTTTTCTATTTTTCTTCTTCTTTATCTGGCGTAATATATTCTGCTTCCTCTTCTAATTTCTTACGCTGACTGGATTCACTACTCAAAAGACTTATTCCGGAAGGTCTTTTTGCATAAGTTCTACTTTTTCCGCGCACTCCTAAACCTCTTACTGGTCCCCGACGAACACTTGTTGTCTTTATTGAACCTGTCGGAGAGTAAGGTCTGGTGGTCTGATTAACTTCTGGGCCAGAAGTTGTTCCCCGCGTATCAATCTGAGGAGCAGAATTTTCCTCCTCCACTCCATCTCCTTCAATATTTATATCTACCACTTCTCCAAAGCGGTCAAATTCTAAGATTTCATATTGACGGGTGCTTGCCTTAAATTCCTGTCCCCCTATATAACCAGAAATTTCTTCTCTCCAGGATTTTCTTAAATCCAGACCATCAACATAGGTAATGTTGTAAATATGGGTAGTAATATTTACACTCTTTAATTCCCCATATTCTCCACTGTCTTCAAGGAATCTCTCTTGACCAGTTCTATGGGTGGTGTATTCAGTCATTCTTCCCTTACTATCATACCTTATTCCCGAAGTGGTCTCGGTAACATCGCGGATTAACTCTCCATCCTCGTATTCTTTTCTATCGGTTTTATAATAAGTTTCCAAGCCCAATTCATTATATTGGATATCATATTTCTCAGAAATTGTATGCCGTTCAACCTCTTCTTCCTCGCCTGTAGGTTCACCATGTTTATCGCGCTTTTTACTTATTCCCTTTTCCCAGGTTTCGCTTCGTTGATAGTCTATTCTTCCCAGACTGTCATAGCCAAATTCTACCTCCTGCTTTATTTCTAAGTCGGGACTGGACTCGTTCCAGATTTCTGCCGTATAGCCCTGTACAAGCCCTGCATCATTGTATTTAAATCCATAACGCCTTATTGTAGAAATATAATCCAACTCAACCCCCTCTTCTTCGCCCTCTACATGAATATTTCTTTCTTCATATTTAATCCTGCCACATTCATCGTATTCGTACTTAATCTTGGAAGTGGTTTTCTTTGCCCCTTCTTCTACGGTTTCAGTAATTTCCTCTTCCTGACCTAAAGAATTGTAGGTTATCTGGCGTGTAATCTTGCGGAAGGTATCTAAACTTGTCCCGTCAGAAGCAGAGCCATAAGCATGCTCATTGATTATAAGCTCTATAGGTCTACCAAACCTATCTATCTCTGTAACCGCGTATTTTCTTTCGGTAGTTAATCCTGGACTCCTACTTGTATCTATGGTGGTTTCTCTCCAACTAATGCGGATGCCTAAATTGTTGTAACGAATATCGCGCACTTTAATCTCGGTAAAGGTTTCAAAACTACTTCCGTCATGGGTATCAGTCCCTTCTACTATTACCGCCATGTCATAACCAGTCTGCAAACCATCTTCATTATAAGTAATGTTACTTACCTTAACCTTACGATTGCCAATGCGTTTTCCATCTTCATCAAATTCCTCCTCTGTTTCAGTATAAGCTGTCTCTAATCCTAATTCATTATAGGTAATGTTTTCCCTTACGGTAAGTGTGTATTTGTGTAAGGCCTTATCTCCGCTTCGCGTATCTTCCCAGACTTGAGTCTTCTGATAATCTACTCTTCCCAGACTGTCATAGCCAATCTCTACCTCCTGAGTTATTTCTATATCGGCTGTAGATTCATTCCGGATTTTAGCCTTATATCTCTGTAGAAGTCCTGCATCATTGTACTCAAATCCATAGCGCAATAGAGTATAAGTATAGTCCAATTCGCTATCTCCATCTTTCCCCGTTACATGCACTTTTCTTTCTTCGCGCGAAATTCTCCCATACTGGTCATAGGCATATTTAATGGTTGAGATAGTGGTCTTTGCCTTCTCAATTACCTCCTCAATTGCCTCTTCTTCCTGACCTAAAGAGTTGTATTTTATCTTGCGGTTAATGGTGCGTTCAGTATTTAGAGAGGTTCCATCGGAAGCAGTGCCATAAGTGTGTTCTTTTATATCTATCTCCGTAATTCTTCCAAATTCATCTATTGCCTTTACCTGATACATTCTCTCACTAATTAATCCCGGGCTTCTGCTTAAATCTATACTTATCTCCTTCCAGGATATACGCATATCCAATTCATTATATCGGATATCGCGCACTTTTGTTTCAGTAATTATCTCAAAAATACTTCCATCATGAGTATCAATTCCTCTGGTTATGCTCTGCATCTCGTAACCGGTCTGCAAGCCATCTTCATTATAGGTAATATTTTTTACTAAAGTTTCACGATTGCCAATGCGCTTTCCATCTATATCATATTCTTCTTCTCGCTCACGATAGGAAATTTCCTGTCCTAAACCATTGTAAACAATTTTATCTTTTATGCTTATCGTGTGTTTATTAAGTTTGCCATCAAGGCTTGTTTCTCGCGTTTCGGTTCTCTGTTCAGTTACCTGACAATACTTGTTGTATTTTAAAGAAATCTTTAATTTTGTTTCTACATTTGGTGTGGCTTCGCTTCTTATCAGTTGCTCAATCTCTGTGGGTTGACCAAAGGGTAAGAACTGGGTATAAGTTTTTTCTATTTCACTGCTAGAACTAATCAGGCTCCCATTTTCATCTTTTCCTTCAATGGCAACTGTCTCTTTTTCCCAGGCAAGGAATGCTTTGTCATTGTGTTTCTTCTCGGCAAAACTCAAACTGATTTTTCTTGCTGTTTCCCCCAATCCTTCCCTCAGATAAGCGGTATAGATTTTTAAATCTTGAGGATTGTTCAAGTTTAAACTGCGTCCCAACTGTGCTTCGATTTGCGACTTTGTTTCTTTATTATTGATTAAATTCTGTAAAGTTCTTCCTTCTTTTACGGCGGTATATACGTCAGGAAAATCACCAGTGAGATCAAGACTCAGTCCTTGGCGCAAAGAACCATCTTTGTAGTAGTCAAGATATCTTTCTAAACTTACTGAAATATGATTTAGCCCTAAACCAACTTCTCGGCTAACAATCAATTGACTTTCCGGAACTCCATCATCAGTATAAGTAAACTCATGGTGGGAAATTGTCTTTTTATCAGGCGTGGAATAATCAATCATCGTCTGGTCAAAGCTCTTTGTTTCATAACTTCCGCCAGAAATTGGGTCACTTGAAACAACCCACGCCCATTCAATATTCTCACGGGTCATCTCGTATCGGCGTTCATAGTAATTGCCTTTAGTATCGTAGCCCGATTCAAAGACCTTGCGGATGGTCTTAATGGGCATATGGAAATTCCCTTCATAGACATTTCTCTGGTTTACCTCAGAATAAGTTCCCCTGGTCTCATCCCAAGTTCTCTGGCGAGAAGAAAGCATCTGCCTTCCTTGTTCGGTTTTTCCCGGCGTGCCATAGAACTTACCTGCCCATTCTATCTCATCGGTTATAGTATGTTGCACAATTTCTGCCTCGCGATTATTGGCGCTATCCCAGATTAATTGACGCGAGCGCGTCTGAATATATTTTTCAAAATTATCTTCGGGATTGGTTAAACTAAATTGAAATTCTGTGGTTTGCAGAGTCGAGGAGCGCTTACCAAAATAAGACCAAGATTTTTTGTTGAAGGTGAGGTCAAAATTGGTTTTACCATATTTTTGAACTAATTCCTCAAAACTTTCACCCTTCCATTTATCCAAGAGGCCAAGTTCTTTGAGTTTGTTTTTTATCCAGTTCTTGAAGATGTCAAATCTTCCTGAGTATTGATACCATTTTGTCCCATCGGGATTTTCTCCTACCACCTCATTGGGAGAAGCCTGCTCTATTTTTTGTTTCATCTCCCGAGCATCTTTTTCTATTTTGTAAGCGGATTTGAGGCGTTCCTCTTCTGTCTCTCTCCGGCTATCTTCCATTTTATCGGGAAGATTCTGGCTGGTCTCTATTTGACGGTTTCTCCTTTCTGTTTCTTTTATAACCTGAGTTCTCACCCGTGCCCAGTCTTCTACCGAACGCGCCTCAGGAATAATTCCCACATTTCTTTCCGGGACGGGGCTATTGCGAATTACTTGAGTACGCACCTTTGCCTCTACATAGGCACTAATAAGCAAAAATAGTCCCAAAAAGATAAGAATATATTTTCTCTTCTTTTCCATATTTATCATTTTTATTATTTTATTCATTATTTATTATTATTCTCTATATAAATTATATCACATCTTTCTCTTATCGTCAATGGCAGAGATGGTAAAAATTTTCTTATTTCAATTTTTAATTCTGACATTTTTTCTGTTACTAGAGTAAGCAAAATTTATGCCAGAATATTAGATAATCACCAAAGACAGATTTTTCCGACTATAAAACAAGAAAATTTATCTTCCTCCTTTTTTCATAAGGCAAATAAGAAAGTAAATTAAAATTACATTCTAAGAGCATCTATCCATAAGTTACTGATAAATATCTACTTACACTGACATCTTCTATCATTGTGGGGGTAAACTTTCTTTACACCTCAAAACATTCTATTCTGTTTTTTATTTTTCCTTAATCTAACTCCTCAACCCAAAATCTACTTTCCTCAACCCACACCCAAACCAAAACTAACCGTGCCCACCTCGTAGGTGGCCAAAATCGTCCCACATAAGTATCCATATAAAAACAACTTACAATACAGTGAAAAGGACACCTACGAGGTGGGGTCGGTTTTTCCCGGTTAGGGGGAGTTAACTAAAGGGATTCCCTTTTGAGCTAATGCTGTATAAACCAGTTGACGAGGTATATATAGGGCTCGTTCAATAGCCTCGGGGCTAACCATACTCAAGGAATCCACCCCCAAAAGATAACAGGCTAACCTTTTTTCGTCGATACTCACAAAACTTAATCTCCCTTGGTTAATAAAATCAGAAATAAGCAGAACATTTGCCGGAGTAGAAACATTTAGACCAATTTTCACCTTATCTGGAGAAATCCCTGTACGGCGTATTGCCTCATTAATCACAGAAACTGCCTCCTGTAATTCTCCAAAAGTGCGCACCATATCTAACTCTAAATGAATAACTTTACCGGTATCCCGCACAGCTTTTAAAACTGCATCCATCTCTATGTTAAAAATATCACGCATACTCAAAGCGCCATCTTCTGAACCATATCTGAGCAGGCGGTACATTCCAAACGCACCCAATAAGGGATTTGCTTCTTCTTTTTCAAAAATATCTCCTCCCACAAGCGTTTTATAATCGGTACTGAGCAAACTTCCTGTTCTATAAACTACCTCTCCATCCATAAGTAAAGCATTCTTTACCGCCCTATATACACGGTCAAAGTAAGCCCGTTCTGCAGTTTCTTCTCCGGCAAAAGAAACAATCTGCCTACTTATCGCCGTATCACTCAATAAACTACTTCCCCGGTCAAAGGCAAGTAAGGCTAAAGGATGAATGCCAATACTCCGAAGTATATCATCAGAACTAATTATCTTCTTTAATTCTCGTTTGGGATTAGTCTGGGTATCGTAGCCTAAAAATAAATCTAAACCCGAAAGGTATCTCATCCCAAAAGAAGGATTTTGTTGTGCTTGGGCTACTGCTTCTACCACTTTATGAAACACATCGGGAGTAACACTTATAGAATCTATTCCTAAAGCAGTAAGAATTGCAGGATAAACATCTGGATGGTCTGATGGCGCTTGCCCACAAATACCTGTTTTTACACCGCGGGCTTTAGAAGAAGTTATACCGATGCCGATAGCACGCAATACTGCTCTATTTACGGCATCATATTCTTCTCTACCTCCTTCTCTAAATAAACCACTGTCCCTGTCTACTGCCAGAATAAATTGTGTCAGGTCATTTGAACCAATGGAAATACCATTTATACCGGCGTGAATAAATTCCTCTATCTGAAAAACATTCGCGGGCAATTCATACATCATTACTACCTCAGGCATACCCGAGAGCCCCATACTCCTTATTTTTCCCTCAAGAATTTGACGAAAAGTCAGAAGGTCTTGGGGAGTGCGTACCATAGGAACCATGATAGAAATCTTTCCCGGATTATCTTTCCAGGCAAGTAAAAATGCTTCGAGTTCCATATCAAATGCTTCCCGGTATTCAGGACTAATCATTCGCTGTAAACCGCGATTGCCCATCATGGGGTTGGGCTCTTTATGCTCGTAAACATCCCCTCCTAACATATCTTCATATTCGTTGGTTTTAAAATCAGTGGTGCGGTAAATAACCTTTTGCCCCTCATGTAGAATAAGCGAATTGGAAAATATTGCAGAAGAAAGTTTTGAGATGTAATAGTCTCGCGCACTCGCATAGCCTTTGATTTTTTGCGTAATTTCTGTTTGTAGCCTTGCATCTCTAAGCGTACCTCTATCAAAATCCAATATTGCTAACGGATGGATGCCAATATTTTGTAAAGCAAACTCTGCACGCATCAGCCCTATACCGTAAAAATCAGAATACAAACCCAAAGGAAACATCGCTCTCACCCGAGCAGTATCAAAGGAAAGTATCCCTATCTTTACAGGGCTCGTAGACGGAAGTTCACTCACGCGATAGGAAACACTATCTTCTTCAAGCGGCAAAGCTCCAGCATAAATGACTCCATGCTCAGCATCAACAGTAACTACCTGCCCTTGAGCAAAAATACGCGTAGCATTGGGCACACCAATAACCGCATTTAAATTAAATTCTCTAGCGACAATCGCAGCATGAGAATTTTTCCCTCCAATTTCAGTAATCACCAAACCTGCTCGGCGCATGGCATCCACCAAAGAAGGATCGGTGCGATAAGCAACAAGTACATCTCCTTCGCGCACACGCATTGCCTGCTCACGAATAGGGATGGAACTATTTTCATCAATGATAACCACTCGTCCTACCCCCGCTCCTTTAGCACCTACCCCTTCTCCACGGGCAATTATTTTAGGAGAACCGGAGGGAACCTCAACCGAAGGAGAATCTGTATAAGAAGGAGTTAATACTCTTCTTGTAATAAAATCTAAAGAAGAAAACATAAAAAGATTATCAACATAAAGTAGGCTGGCAATAATTAAAAAGGCAATACTCCAAAAAATTTTAACATGTAACCACTTCATTATTTATCTCCCCCTTTTTTCATTTAAGGTTAATTCTAAACTTTCTCCATTCAATTAAATCTACTGGTTTATCTGCATGAACTGTCTCATTGCGTGATTGTAATATGTATAGTTTTCCTCCTTCCCAGGCAAATTCTACATCCTGGGGATGATTATAGTGGCTATTTAAGGCAAAAACTGCACGAGCAATCTCTAACACCTCTGCTTCTGAAAAAACCCATCTCTGACGCCATTCTTCGGGAACCGAAGTTTTCTCTGTCCCACTCATTCCAGACCGATAAACTATCTGTTCTCTTTTGGAACCGAAAATGCGTTCAATAATTTTAAATTCACCATTAGGCATCTTTACTACCAAAAATCCATCAGGTTCTTGAATATTTTGCACCATCCCTTCACCTAAACCATAAACCCCTTCAATATAAAAAACTCCTTCCATTCCTCCGGGATTGGCACGAAAACCTGTATCGGACTCCAGTCCAAAAGCCACTCCTGATTTCTCTGAATTTATCATCCGCTGAATTACCACTCCCATAGAAAATTTGCGCGGGTCGATACCATTCTGATGTCCATAGGTAAGGGCATCAGGATTATACAACTCTGCCCAGATTAATTTAACCGCCTCTAAAACCTGATATATTCCCCTCTGATTTAATTCAGTGCGGAATTGACCTGCCCAAGAAAAGTTAGGAGAATCCTCAGCAACTCCCGAACTTCTTACAGCACAGGGCACATCCTTTATTCCGGAGATCTCTTCTAAATGGCCATAACCTGCTTTAATCATCTCAATAATCTCTCGCGGCATGTTCGCACGCAAAACCGCTTCTTTTATCTTTTCCGCAGCAGAGTTTATACTGGAAGGGGTATCCCAATCTATACTATTTATAATCCTGATAATTTTATCTTGTAATCCAGGGTTGGCATCTAAAAATTTTTGAAAAGCGGTGGTGGTAACTACAAACCCCTCGGGAACGCTTATCCCGGCAATATGCGAAAGTTCTCCCAAATTTGCCCCTTTTCCTCCCACTAAAAAAATATCTTCTCTACCTAATTCGTGGAAAAAAAGCACCAGCGCAGATTCTTTGGCAGGTTGAGTTTTGATTCGCCGGAAAGAGCATCCCGCAGATAAGTCTAAATATAATAATGAGTTAAGAAAGAAAAATAACAAACCCAAAAACATAACATAAATCTTTCCTCTACTATTTTTCATTTATATAATACCTCCTCGGAATTCAAGTTTAATATCTTTTACTTTCTTACAACCAATGAAGAGTCGGTAGTAAGTGTCCCCTTTATTTAGAAGAAAACAAACAAAAATTACCAAAAAGACGGAAAACAGCCAACAGGCGAATAAAAACTCTGTTCGTAAAAAGGCATTTCTTCCACCGGCGTATAAAAAACAACAGGTGGCCTTACAAACTCTATTGCCGAAGTGTGAAACCCCTGCGAACTTCTTTGCGGAGGATTACTCCGGGCATAAACTGTGTCCCGTGAACCTAATTGAGAAGGCAAACTTGCCAAGTTAAGGGAAGGGTTTTCTAACCAGGCTAAAGCCGCTTCCGCAGCAATAATCGGAGCAGCAAAAGATGTGCCTTCTAATCCAGGTGGAAGCTCTCCCCAATCGACATATAAATCAGCGGTATTGGAATAAGGTGCACCTCTTACCCCCACTGATAAGACATATCGGCCAGCTTGCCCCCAAGCATCATAACTACCTTCATTACCTGATGCCGCTACTACCAGAATGCCACTTTCAGAAAGGTCGCGTAAGGCACTAAGCACTATACCGTCTACACCTCCTTGTGCACCAATACTCATATTGATTACCTTTGCGCCCCAAGCTTTGGCTTCTGCAAAAGCGTCTAAAATATCACTGGTAGCCACCGCTTTAGAACCATCCCTTTGCCATTTGCCAGGAAGAATAATGGTACGAATTTCTACTTTTGCCCCGGGATTCTTACGCCGAATTGTCTCTTCCATTACCGCCTTTACTTCTGCGGCGTGCTTAGAGTCAATATCAATAATCGCAATCTTTATCTTTCCTAGAGAACCAGCAGGTGACGAAGATGACCCTTCTGGTAGTTTTGCCGAAGGATTTTCTGGGTCTAGATGACGGTTACCCGCAGGTTCTTCCCTTAAATTACTTCTTTTGGGGGGAGTATTTTGGGAATTTTCTCTCTCCTGAGGTCTGTCTCCGATGACCCTACCTAAAGATGGAAAATCATTTTCTCCTCTTTCATTAAGAACCCTTTCGATTTGAGCCAAGAATTTATAGATAATGATAATCTCGCGCAAAACTCGCGCTAAGAGCGCTTCATTAAACCCTCGCGCGGAAAAAGCTGGTAATGAATTAGAAACTAAATAAGGATAACTCCTGGGATAAGCCAAGGAATGTTTTACAGGAATCAAAAGCGTAAATAAAAATACTACAAATACTACTAAAATAAATATCCCTCTAATTCTTAAGTATTTCTTCATCTTTCTCGCCCCCCTATTATCTATAACCAAAGGGAGATATAAATATTACAAAAAAATCTATTGGCCAAGGTGTTTTTTTATCAACTCCGCAAAAGCCTTAATACCTAAGGTTATTCTTTCTTCAGACTCTGTGGAAAAGCAAAGACGAATTTTATGAGCACTTGAGCCATCCACACTAAAGGCGATACCCGGAACAAAGTTAAAGGGAATCGCGTAATTTTTGGCCTCCTCAAGCATGGCCATAAAATCTATATCCCAGGGAACAGTTAAAGTAATAAATAACCCTCCCTCAGGTTTTGTCCAGGTTACACCTTCAGGCATAAATTCCTCTAAAGCTTCTTCCATTGCCCGTGCACGTTTTGAATATTCACCAATCAAAAATTCAATATGTCTATCCATCGCTCCTGTCTCGATAAACTTAGTAATAATAAGTTGGGGGAGTGTAGGAACAAAAGAACCTACTTCATCCATAAGAGAAGCAAATTCATGAATTATTTTCTCATCAGCCACAATGTACCCCACACGCATTCCCGGAGAAAAGACTTTGGAATTGGAGTTGAAATAAATTACTGTTCCGTTTGTATCCAACTCTTTGATATCTACAATTCTTTGACCAGTATAATTTAGTTCTCCATAAGGATCATCTTCTACAATATGCAAATCGTATCCCTTTAAGCGCATCCTCTGGGCAAAAGCCAGAAGATTCCTTCTTTCGCTAATCGTCCACATATTCCCTGAAGGAGGATTACCAAAGTTTGGTGTAACATATAAAACAATTTTTTTACCTCGATAGTTCTCTTCAATTTCTTTCTCTAAATTCTCTAATCCAGTGAGTGTGCGTAAATCCCAATGCCGAATATTTCTACCATAAGGAAGGCCTCCGTAAGGAGCAACTCCCGTAATCATTCCTACATAGGTAGGAGATTCGGCAAAAACAACTCCTTCTTTTCCCACCCATCTTCCCAATAAATCCAAACCCTGCTGGCTCCCATTGGTTACCAAAACCTGACGGGGGTCAGCTTTTATTCCTCTTTCTTCAAGCCACCGGCAAAAAACACTGCGCAACTCTAAATTAATCGCCGGGTCCCCAGCCATTACCTTTTCCCATTCCTCAGGGCTCATATTTTCTATAATCTGGGCAATTTCCACATAAGGGAAGAACTCCTCGGCAGGAACCCCTCCTCCCATACGCACCATATCCGAAACTGCCCCTTTAAGAATTTCTCTAATGATGGAGGGTTTTAAGCGCTGGTCTGCACCTGTTGAAGCAAGAATTGCTTTTACACTCTCAGAAAGAGTGATGGGTTTATAGGAAACATTTACCGAGAAAGGTATACCGTTTTGGGCTAAAATTTCCGAGACTATCGGCTGAATAAAAGCATTGGGATGAAGACTTATCCCGCCAATAGCAATTTCCATAAGACGCATAATCTCTTCTCCCGCAATGGCATAACTTAAAGGATTTGCAGCCCCTAAATACTTGTCAAAATTTCCGATGGAAATTACTCTCCCTTGAGAATCGTTTGCAGAAAGTAGATAATCTGTAGGGTTTGCGTTGGTAATATCCTCAATAATTATAAGATTGTAAGTTTCTGCCAAAGCATAAATTCTTCTTGCTTGCGCTTCGGTTAAACCTTTTCCGCTAAGATAGATAAAACGCGGATTTTGTCCCTCTTGAATAGCTAAAGAAATCAGCGCTTCAAAACCGCTTAATTCTGTAGAATAGGAGGGAGTAGAATTGCGCTCTACGAAGTAAGGGTCAAATTCAAATATTTTGGCTCCATAGCGAGCCAAAAAAGGCTTAAAAAGAGTTTCGGGATTATCAGTTCCTTTTTGATAAAAGACTAAACCATCTCCCTCAGGCATAAAGATATTTCCCAGAATATCAAAAATTTCGGCTTCTCCCTGATAGATTCCAATATTTACTGCGGGATTCGCGCTTATCCCTAAACGTTCAGCAAGATAAGCCACTTGATTTCTTAAAGTTGTACTTCCTAAACTCAAACCATATTGGAGCAAAGAAACAGCGCGCTTTACCTCAGGTTGGTTTAAAATATCTCGCCGTTCTTGTGCTGTTCCGCTGCGCAAAGCCCCTTGAAATCCTGCTGCTCTGTAGAAAATATCTACTAAAACTTTCCTTACAGACTCATGATTTGCTACTAAAGGAGAAATTTTAGTTCTGCGATGCGCAATAATTTCTAAAGAGGAAAAATTAAAAGAAAATGAAAAGATGGCAAATTTTATGAGAATAAAACAAAATATGAATATTTTCCTCATACCCATATCACTTCCTCCCCCTTAAAATTGTGATCATTTCTCGCCGCAAGATAATTTCTTTAAGAGTAGCAAATCTCATTAATTATTTAATTCTCTCTGATAAACTTCTACAAATAAACTAATAACTTTCTCTAATATCTCGGGTTCAGTATTGAACATCAAAGGCAACCACCAATCTCTTACCTGAATAAAGGGATCAGCGCAATGCCTATCACCGTAATCAACAATCACAAGAGCTCTCTTTTCTAAATCAATAAGCGTATTATAATATAAAAAATCTCTATATTTTACCCCTGCTTTCTTTAAATTCGCAAGTTTAATACCTAATTCTTCAATAATCCAAAGATTATTCTTTAGGATATCAATTGCCTGTTCCTGATTACAAATTTCGCTTAACTTCACTCCTTCAAAGAACCGATAGATTAAATAACCTTCGCTAACGCCATTTCTGTTCTCCCACCCCTGTTCTACAAAAATCGCTGGACCTGGAGAAACACCCCTTAAAGAAGCAGTTAAGAAATTTTTTGCTTCTCTGCTACTTACCAATTTCACTACTAAACTGCTAACCCCTTTATCTGTCAAAACCTCAATTTTATAGGTAACTATCTTTTCTCCGGAATCAAAAGGGGCATCCCCTTCTAATGGCTCTGGCTGAGAGATAGATTTTATTACTCTGGCATCCTCGAATTTAATAACAAACTCTTTCAAACTATCTTCCAGCCCTACAAAAAAATTATTTTCTTGAAGAAGTGATAACTCACCCCCAAACCACTTCACTCTGCGAGCATACACCGGAGAAAATACTATTGTCTGAGAAAGAGCCAAAAAAAATAAAATAATTACTATTTTTCTTATTATTAAATATCGCACAAATACTCAGAAACCTATTTGTTTTAAAAATGCCAAATAAAATAAGTTATCTCTTTACCTATCAAGCACCAAAACCCTATTCCTCTCTAATATTTGACGGGGATAAAGCTCTAAGGTATTCTGGTTAGAGATATTCACCAATTCCAGCACCACCGGCAGTTCAAAACGGGCATCCATTTCATTGAAATATCCTACAAACCTTCCACCCGTCACTCCTTGGGCTATTAGTTCAGCCATTTCCCAACCAATCTTATAACCCAATGTAACATCGTATTCGCTGGGAAGCGTTCCCCTTCCTTCATAGTTAAGAAGAGAGGTTCTTACTTTTGCTTTAGGAATTCTTTTTTCTAAAACCGGAACAAGCGCGGAACCAATGCCGGCAAGTTGAACGTGTCCGTAGGCATCTGTTTTAGAAGAAGTTTTTACAATATCCGGCATATCTCCTGGCCGATAACCTTCAGCAACAACTATTACCACTGCATTTTCGCGGGCAATAATTTCCTCTGCCCTTTTTACTAATTCATCAATGGTCGCTTGAGTCCCGTCAGCATGTTTCTCCTCAGGAACAACGATCATTATCGTTCCTGCAAGGTCAACTTGTCTCCGAATTTCCTCCGCATTCAATCCGGAAAAGTCATCGGGGCGCGCCGATTCAAAAGCCAACCTTCCGGAATCCCTTCCAAACACCTCAACCACAATTACCAGCGGTTGTTCTTTCTCTCCATGAGCTTTGGCACTCTGGGCAATAGAATAAATTTCGTCCCGATACATCTTCGCTGCTGAATCAAATCCCAAACATTGCACTCCTCTTCCATTAACCATCACATCACCATCGATGGTTTTGGCAGTAGCCAAAACCACCATTTCCGGATTTTCCTGGGATAATCTCTGGGCAACCTTAAGATTATCATCTCCTCCTGTAGAAATCCACGCTCCAAAACCCTTTATGTTTTCCAGAGTCTTTGCCATATCTTCTGCTTTCTTAAAAGGATTATACCTTGAAGAGCCCAAAAAAGTACTGCCCTGTTCCGCAACATCTTCAGCGTATAATTCATCTATCAGAACAAGATGTTCGGGAAATTCTTCCGGAGAAACCACCAGACTGGCTCCTGCGTTTCTTAAACCCAAAACAGTCATTTCTGGTTTCAATTTCTTTAATCCTTGGACTGCAGAACTGATTACTGCATTTATACCCGCAGAATCTCCACCACCTGTAAAGACAAGCACACAATTCTCTCTATGTTCAAGAGCCCTCTGAACTAATTCTTGATGAGTAACAGTAACGAATCGCCCTTCTTCTATCCCTTTTAAAATATCCTGCACGCTAAAACCATCACGACTAATAATTCTTTTCCCAGAGATACTCAATCTCGCAATATGCTCTCCGCTACGAGCATCGACTACAATGGAACCCAATCCACCCCCAATATGGAGGATATTCAACAAATATGCCTCATCTAAAAGTTGTGGGTCAGTGATTAAAAGATTACGATGAATTCTACGGAAAGAAAAATATTCTTGAGAATTATAATTTAAAGGACAAAATAGAAAAAACAATAAACAAAAAGAAAGAACTAAAAATATTTTTCTCATCTCTACAATCCCTCCTTTAGTAGCAAATAATTTTTAGACAACTTCAATTACTAAGAAGAATTATAAGATCTCACCATCCCCAACCCAAATACTTTACAATCTTCCAAACTTTCTCTAGAGCATTAAAAGCAGTAAAATACTCTCTTGCTACTTCGCGGGTTGTTTCTACAATTAAATCCAAATCCTCACCAGAAATATTATCAATTTCAGCTCTAAAAACTCCTATTGCCCGTTTTATAGGATCAATAATTAAAGCATAGTAAGGACACTCTGAACTTAGCAGTTGTTCACGTGTATAACTTCTTACCGGAAGAAGTCCAGAAAATTTCTCTGGAGCTTTCCTTTTTTCTTCTTCCACTGTCCACTCTACCATTCTATAGAATAAATCCAAAGGCATGCTTCTTAAAACAGTTCTCCGCCACTCGGTTCCTACATTGGCTTTAAGGATATTTCCCGCAAGTTGATCTTTTATAACCTCAAAAGGCGTACCAGTAGTTCCGTGCTGAGCAAGGGAAACTCCTAAAGGTCTTATAGCGCTCGCTATTTCATCGGTTCTTTTTACATCTACAGTCGTAGGAACCTCTTTACCCCCAATGAAGACAATTCCGTGTTTTGTTCCATTATTTACCGCCAAAAGCTGTGGTTTTATCCCAAATCTTTGTAATGCTTCAATCAAAACTACCGCTTCTAAAGGAGTAGTCATCACCGCCTCTCCCGTCAGTGGATCAACTCTTCCAATATGACCAACTTCCACCTCTAAACCAAACTCTTCAGGAATAAATTTTGCTAATTCTATATTTATCTCAATAATCCGCTTTAAATCTAAGTAAGCCTTTAAATAATCAAACAAAAGAACCGCATTGTCTATTCCCTCAATATAGAAAATATCATCATCACCCAGCCCATCAATTTCTTTTAGCTCTTCCAAGGAAGTAAACGGACCGTTCTCTACAATGGCACGGGCAATAGTTCCAGGCATACGTGGAATGCTCATCAAATCTTCATACCCCATTTTATTCAAAACTGCAACTAGAATCTGTGACTCAATATAGTCCATCAGAATATTGATCTTTCTCTCGTCTATTCCTTCAATAGAAGAGAGTTCTTTTAATTTTTTAAATTCTCGCGCGGCTAAAGTTTTTGCTAAACTTTCATCAAAACCAAGCCTCAAGAACTCTTCCACCTCCATGGCATTGAGCGTTTTTAACTGGGTATCTTCTCTCACTGCGGGAAGAGATGAAGGATCAATAGCAAAAGAGGTATATCCTGCAGATAATTGTGCTTGATTAAGTCTTTTAGCATAGTCAATTGCCTCCGCTGTATCTTTACTTACTGTGGTGTGGTCAGCATGAATGGCATAAGGCAGGTCGTAACCTAAAAGAAAGGCATAGTATCTTACTACTTCCGCAAATTCCTGGGGATTTCTACCGATATAACCAATAGCTATTTTCGCAGGGTCATTTGGGTCTTGCAGGTTGACTTCACTCATTGCCGATTCAAACATAAGGGGAGCTCCAAATTCTAAAGAAGCAAGCATAAGTCCGGGAATACTTACCGACATCTGGGTATTTGCGGCCATAATGGCGGTATTTCCTCCTTCTAAAGCTCTAAGCATACTCTTAGAACTCACTGGTGAAGTTGCCCAGAGTCCAGCCATCAGAGTAATAATTTCAAGACGCTCTCTATATTTCAGGTAATTAGCTTTATCAATCCTGCCATTGTTAAAAGAGGAGTCAAGTGCTTCTAAAAGCTGTTCACCAATGATTTTTATATCTTTAACACTTAACATCTTATTTAAAAGAGCCCTTCCTCCCCTATTTAATCCCAACTCATCTCTTCTTATCCCCAAAGCATAGTTCTGTGCTGCCGAGAAAAGGTCGCGAATATCAAGAAGGTCAATTCTAATTCCTGACCTTTCTGAAACTACCAAAAAATCAACAAGATTATTCGCTATAAAAGAATAAAAATCTTCTGTTTCCTCCACAGACAAGCGCAATCTCTCTATCTGGCGAAAAAGTTCTATCCCTTCATCAAAGTTAAGACCAGTTTGTAATCCGTTTCCTAAAAGAGAGAGTAATTTTTGAAAGGGAGACACTATTAAAAATTCTTGATTCTTAGCCCGACGAGAAATTAAGATTACTCCATTCCGGAGTTCACCAGAAAAGAGAGAAAATTGAACAGAAAAGAAAATAAAAATAACTCTTACTAAATTGCTTATCCGCATAATTCCTCCTTTTGCGAGAATAAATCTTATTTTCTATGGGATAGGAGCATAGGCATGTACACCCAATCTGTCACTACGCACCAAGAGTTCTTCGGGGGTTAAACCAGGGTTCTCCAGTAATAGGGTAAACATAATAATTCCCCTTAAGTACTGTTGAGTATAACTCCATTCGTTATCATACCAAGTATTAAGCACGATCATATCGCCAACATATTCTCCTTTATCATTATAACGAGGAGTAACTTTCACCGTTGAAGCTTCCACAATGGAAGTAATATCTGAACCGTTTATCGCTAGGGAATCTAATTTTTCTCCAGTATTTACTCTTAAAATATTAAAGAGGTCAGTTCTCGCTCTTTCTTGTAAATAAGCAACTATTTCTTCCTTGGTCACGGGCGATTTACCATCTAAATAGAAAGAAATCTGCGATTCCGAACCATTAGGATTGCCCACGCGCAAAGCTATTCCCTCCATTTTGTCAATTTCTTCAATGATTTTAGGAATAACTTTAGCTGCACCAGTACTAGAAACTACAATATTAAGTGCTCCTGCTCTTGCTCTCTCAGGCTCTTTATTTGGGTCTCTGATTTGAATTGGTAAAAGATGTGCTTGGGTCTGGGTTACTGCATGAACTGTCTCTAAAGTGACTTTTTCTAATTGCTCTTCTACTTGCAATCCTCTTGCTTCTAAAAGATCAAGCACTGCTCTTATGGCAGGAGCAGCATTATTTGTAGTACATGAACCAAAAGAAACCACTTGAGATAGTCCTTCTCTTGCCATCGCTACAAAAGTTTCAGGATTTACACCGGGAACAATCTCTGGAGTAGTTTTATCTTTTGCGGGAGCGCTGATAAAGCCATATTTAGCTCCTGCTTGAAAGAAAGGTTCAAAATCCTTTGTTTGAGTATAATTGCCACTTGCTTCTAAAACATACTCAATCCCCAAATCACCTAACGGAAGTTGACGCACTTCTTCATCTTCACGGGCATTAAACACATATATTTTATGGCCATTTATAGTCACAAACTCTATCTCTCTCCCGTCCAATAACTTCTGCTTGCCGGTTTCTATTACCGCCCGCGTAGGACCTAGTATTTCGTCATAAAGTAATCCCTGACGCAAGGCTTCGGCACTACGCACTCCGTTAACCGCCACCACATCAAAATTAGGATCTCCGATAAGACTTCTCAAAATATTTACTCCAATTCTCCCTCCTCCCCCATTGACCATAACTCTCTTCGGTTGAGCAAGAACTTGAACTTTAGGATGCTCTACTGCCGGATAGATTACACTTGCCTTCTGGGTAGAAAGAATACCTAACTCCGACAAACGCTGTCCCACCTCAGTGATGGCAGAAATCATCATTCCTGCGTAAGAATAATCCCCTACCCAACCACGCAGAGTTATCATGGTAGAACCATCTTTTAGCTCGTCTACCACAGTCTTACCGGTATTGAGATAAAAAAGTTTTGTCTCATAGGGGTTGGTAAACATTGCCGAAGTAGAATCTTTTTCAGGAGCAACTCCTAATAAAGGATGCGCTTCAAATATTTTTATTAAATCTTCTTTGGTAACTTTACTGGGAAAAGTAATTACTATTCCTACCAGTCTTGCTCCTTTGATATCTCCGGATATTTTTGTGGTATGAAGAGTTACTCTCATTCCCGGGGAGGTTATCCCTAAAGAAGAAAGGTAATCAGAAACATCGGCTTCTTTTGCCGAAGGCACAATAGTCATATCCCCTTCCGGACAAAATACATCTATTCTACCCACCATCCCAAAACCTCCTAATTCTTCTCTCAGAGCTTGTAAAGCTATTGCTAAACCTGTAAGTTCCGAAACATTAACCACCGCACTATCCCATTCTCCAATAGAACCAGGTAAAGCAGTTATTCCTTCTTGCGTTGTTATGCTTCCTACAGGAAAATAAAGCGCTCTTTTCCCGGAAAGAATCGAAGGAGCACGGGAGACATCTCCTAGACAGATAGAAACATCGGCTCCGCCGGTGGATCTTGTAGAACTTGTAGAAACAGGTATTCTTACCTCTGTATCCATTCCTCTTATAATTAAGGTGTTTCCTTCAGCACTTACATTAACCCCTCTCCACGGACCTAACGCATAATTTGACTGAATGGCTCTAGCCAACTCTTCCGCAGAAACAGGAGATACAATCGCTGAGATTTCTATATCGCGGTTATAGCTTAAAGCACGAAAAAAAGCCGATAATGTCGGAACTAACGCCGGATTCTCTTCAAAAGTTTGAGGCAAAATCATCTCTACCTTCACCATACCATCTAATGCATCTACCACTTCTATCCCTGAAGATGGTAAATAACCTACAGGAACACTTCTGAGTCTTCTCAATAAAAAAGAAGAATCACCGGAAAAAGAAAAACCAAAACTAAAAGAAAGCACCAAAAAAGAAACTAAGAAAAATTTTATTTTAGAACCTTTCATTACATTCCCTCCTTTCATTTAAATATAAATAGGAATTTATTAACCTCTTGGCTATTTCCTTGTCTAATCCTTCAAAACCATGCTCCAATGCTTTAATCAGGGCTTGATACCCTTTAGAATGAGAAACTATTTTTTCACTTTCCAATAGAAAGAAATAATTAAAATCTCTCATCTTTTTATTCTAGAAAGTTAATTTATGATATTGAAATTTAAGTTTTATAAAGTACCTCTCTTCTACATTAAGATATAACACGCTTTTTGCAAATCGTCAAGGGCTGCGTTGATGATATTTTGTTCGTTGTGTTCGTTAATTTCGTTATTTTCGTTTAGTTGGTTATTTCGTTGAGTTCGTTATTTTTTATTACAAATTACCGATTACGGTTTACGGATTACGACTCATTATCACTTCGTATCAATATAATTAAAAGGCGTAAGCTCATCCGCTCTTTCTGCTAGATAAGCAAGTGCTGCTCCTCCTGCAGTAAGAATGGTCATATTAAACTGCTCAGGTGTTCCCTGATATTCAGCCAACATATTCAAAGCAGCAAAAGCTCCTTCTCCTCCTAAAATTAATTTTTCTGCAGGATGATTTATCAACATTCTATTTATATCATTTGTTCCCCAGTCAAAAGGAAAACCTTTTTCTAACCATCCTGCGGTGCCGTTACTAATTATTCTTCCTGAAGAAGGAATCATCTCCATCATGTCTTTGAGCATTTTTAAAGTAATAATTCCAATATCCCAAATGGCTCTTTCTGGCGGTATATCAGCAATTTTATTTCCTTTTTTATCAGCAATAACTAATAAACTTCCATCATCTAAACGCACATCCACAGGAAGCACAATGCGTACGCCACGCTTTTCGGCTAAAGCAAGTATCTCTTCTGCTTCACTCACGAGTTCTGTGTCAATTTTAGACTTTCCTAATTCAAATCCTTTGGCTTTAAGGAACAAGTGTGCCATTGCTCCCGAGAGAAAAACAGTTTTTACTCTTCCACTAGACACTAAATTCTTTATAGATTCAATCTTTTCAAATTTTGAACCGCCAAACAAGGCTAAATCTATACCACCCTTAACAAAATTTTCCAGAATTCCAAACTCTTCTACCACCAATTTTCCTAAAACCGTCGGAAGCCCTCTTCTCTGCATTAAGAGAGGTAAGATAGTTTCAGACACTTGGTCGCTACCGTGCATATTGGCAGACCCATCATTTACGTAAATCTCTGCCCTCGTGTAATTAAGAATTGCCTCCGCAAAGGCTTCATCTTGTTTTTCTTCTCCGGAATGAAAACGCAAATTCTGTAAAGAAATTACCTCCCCCGGATTCATCTTGCTAACCAACTCCCTTAATTCATCACCTACTACGGCATCTGGACCTATTTTAATCTCTTTGCCTAACATTTCACTAAACTTAGCAATTACCGGTTCTATCCTATATTCTTGAACAATCTTTCCTTTGGGTCGGCCTAAATGAAACATCAAAACTACCTTCGCACCACGCTTAGTTAAATTTTCTATTGTCTCTTTTGCTCTTTCTAAGCGATAGGTGTCTAAAACAAGTCCATCTTTAATAGGCACATTAAAATCTACCCTCACTAAAACAACCTTGCCATAAATATCTCCCAAATCATCGATAGTCTTCTTTGAACCAATTCCTAAGCTAAAAATATTACTTTGCTTACTTCTGCGTAATGCGTAGAGAAAATTATGGCAAGATAAATAAGAAGAAAAATTAAATAATACATCTAAACCAAAAACAAATAGCAAAAATAACCTCACCAATAACATTTGTATAAACACCTTCTTTATGTATTTAATTATAGGGGTTCTAAATTTAAGCTTAAAGGAAAGATTAGTTACCGCATCCTTAGATAAAGGAATTTTAGTTTCGTTTAAAATATAACACGCTTTTTGCAAATCGTCAAGTGTCCCTTGACGCTAGGTAAATTAGGTGTTATATTTTCTCAGGGAAGAAAAATGAGAACAAGAATTTTATTACTCTTATCTTTGCTTAGTCTATTATTTAACGCTCTTTTTATCTTTATAGAACCTCTCTCTTATTCTTCTCTACGCAGAATAAAAACTCATCCCTCGTTTATCACCACCGAAGAAATACGCGAAGCAGCAAATAATTGGCGCGTTGGGCAGGTTGATTTTATTGAGATAGAAGAACTTAAAGGAGTAAAATTTAGTCCTCCTTTATTGTTAATTGCCAAGTCAAAAGGGGGAGATAAAATTCATCTTATTTGCGCTCTTTTGAATGAATACTGGTTCTTAACGGGAGAAGTGCCAGCAAGAAACGTCCCTTATATTCTTACCCTTTACCAAGATGGTTGCTATATCTATCAATATGCAGAAGGAAGGGAAGACTCTCCTCCTTCCGGATGGGTACAGAATCCCTGGACAGGAGAAGCAGAAAAATATAGGCCCCTCCCCCCGTTTTTACCTAAGCTCAAAAGCTGGGGTATAGACTATACGCGGGATACAGTACAAGCAGATGATGGACGCGTAGGTAAACACTGGATTGAAGGAGAAAATTATAATCCTAAAACCGGCGAGGATGGTTATTTAATTGATTATGAAGCGATAAATATTGACTACGAAAAATTAGAAGAATCTCTAAAAAAAGAGGAGCAGCGTTTAAGAGAAGTATTAGGTTATAAATATGAGCTTTTAATGATTGCTTTTAAGCTCTGTTCGGAAAGTTATAGACTATGGAGCGAAGAAGGGGAAAGAAAAGTTTTAGAGTCAAGACTTTACGAACTTTTCACTCAATATCAAAGAGAGGTCTGGGATAAAATCCTTGCCGAGCGTGGCAAAAAATAAAGTTAGAATCCCCCCTCTAATCTTAACAAAAATTAAGAAAGACGAACTATCAACAACTCAGTTAGTCGGGAAGACTTTTTTTAAGTAAAACCCTGCAACTACGCCATAATCTATTTAAGATGTTTTTTTAGAGAATAATTCCCTTTAGATTCTATCTTCGTTTTTGCATAACCGCAACATTGGCGCTTTGGTTCCATAGGTTGTAGAATCCAATACTTGGACAATCTTCCCCGTAATATCTCTCCCCATACCAAACACGTATGCGGTCATCTATGGAATCCCAGCTCGTCTCTTCTCTCACCCTCATCTCTTCATTATTCCAATAAACGATTCTAATACCCATCTCTTCCAATTTACTGCGTTCTAAAAACAAAAAAGAGAATATTGAAGCGGTAATAAACACTGCGTAAGGATTACTACTTAATGCATCTACTGCCGCAAGAGCAATATGCGTGCTTTGCTTTTGGGCCTGCGATAGATTTTCTTTAGAAAGAGAAATTTGAGCTTGCCCCAATACTCCTGCCGCAACAATAATGTCAAATTTTCTCCTGCCCACCAATTCGCTTAAATCCTCGGAATCGCCCTCGTAAAATTCAATACCAAGCCTGCTCATTTTCTCTTTAACATCTTGAGATAATTCTAAATCTACACCAACCAGTTCTATCCCCGCTTCCTTAGCGAGAGGTTGAAGCATAAACAAAAAATTACCCCTCCCACAACCCAAATCTAATATTGACCTAATACCATGATACTTAAATAGTTGGATAAATGCAGTTCTTAAATCGGAAGAAAGCAGCTCCCCCCTATAACCTGTTCGTAAATGTTCATATAACCGCCAAGCAATAGGGTAATAAGAGGGTGGGATAAATTCTTTAATCCCATCAATAAAATACTGAGGAGCACAATAAGTAAGATTGTAATCTGAACGAGAGTCACTTTTTACTCTACGTGCACTTAGCCTATCGTAGATAATTTGGCTCTTTTGAGGTAAGATAAGATAGCTACCGGATAGAAAAGACCATACCACAGCAAAATATAAAACAAGCCCCATTTTCATTCTTCTAAATTTCATCACCGCTAAGCCATTTTTAAGAAAAAGATTTTATAACCGGCTTAAAATCGCCCAAACAGGGTATACTTTTACAAAACAATTCAAGATTTTTATTCTTGCAATTGCTTCCTCTTTAAAGATACCACAATTATCGGCTATCGTCAAGGATGTGTGCTGGCTGGAACAACAGAAAATTCACAAGAAAGAATTGCTAAGGAAGACCCATCGTAAGGTTATCTTGAAGGGTTATTTTGCCCCGCGCTTTACTCCAGTTAAATACATACTCCCAGACTTCATCGGGTTTCTTAATCTTTTCTTTGGCAAAAGCATAAGAGATATCGCGGGAGAGAATCTTAATCTCCTTTTCCTTTAATCTCCCTACGATTTTTTTGGCAAGAGAAGTAGTAACAGTCAAATCTTCCACCTCTTTATTTAAATAGGTGCGCAAGGCTTCTTCAGGAAAACTCCTTAAAATTAAGATTCTTTCTTCCTCAGGAGAAATTTCTACCCCATTGTTATCAAGAACTTGGCACAATTGGTCAGAAATAAAACTTTCTTCAAAACCCCGTTCACTAATTACATAAGTCTCAATGGTAAAATCCTCTAAATCAAGTTTTTCTTCCAGGCCGTAATGACCTATTCCCCTCAAGGTAAAGATAATACTTTGAGGGTTTCCCTGAGCAATTCTTTTAATTTGCCGGCGGAAATTTTCATCACGCTCCTTAACATTATAGAGCCAAAAACCCTGATTGTATTCTTTAAGTTTCTTAACATACCCTCTAGGGTCTCCCCGACAAAAGGCATTTATTGCCTTATTATGGATATTTAACTCGTCAAAACGCACAATATGGCGCCAATTAGCATAATCAAGTTCTTCCATATAGGAGATAATTTTATACTTTGCTAAATATGAATATTGTGCCTGATAGAAAGGATTTTCGTCATAGGTAGAAACCCCCCGAGAAAAACGCTCTACTTCTTCGGCCAAAGCTTTGCTTGCACGTTCAAATGCTTCTTTCTCTTCTATTTTATAAGTCTTTTGGGTCTTTCTTATTGACTCTTTGGGAATAAGCCCCAATTCATCAATGTAGATAAGTTTCTTGCCGGAAAAATCTGCCTCTTGGCGCAACTTATCTAAAATTGGCCTTAATTTCTCAAAGTTTTCCTTATGGTATGCATAGGCAATAATAAACCGACCACCTCTAACCCGCTCATCCCTTACCCTTTCGGCCATTATATTTACTAAAGGTAAAGATAAAATATAACCTGACCAAGATTCTAAGAATTCCTTCTCAGGAATAAGCAGCTTTTCACCCTCAATCCATAAAACAATTCCTTCAGCAGAAATCTCTCTTACTAAAACATATCCCTTATCTTTTAAATAGGCAATAAACGGCGAACCATTTTTTTTAAGAACCGAGATATTTTCTTCTTCTGGAGTAATTTTAAAAGCATGTAAGAATATCCCTTTCTTTCTAAAAACTTCAAGTATATGCTTAATATACGGCTCATAAATAACGCTGTTAGGAAGTGAACCTAACTGACTTTCAAAATAGAGAGATTCTATTTCTTTGCCCAGAGACTTGCTAAACTCTGAGAAAAGAAAAGAGAGATTTTTCTGAAAAGAAATCTCTCTTACTTCCTCGGAAGGAGAAATTGCAGAAAGAGCTAAAGAATTAAAATTAAATAGAACACTGATTAAAAAAATAAAAGTTAAGTAAAACCGTCTCATTTTTTATTTTTTATTTTTAATTTTTTATTATACCATAAACTTGGTTTTTATAAAGAAAGTTGTTTTGAATCTTCGGGGAAGATAAACCTCGCCACTTCGCAAGTGACCATCGTGTCCACCTACGAGGTAGAAATACTACTCTTTCTTTGTTAATTAACCAATCAATAGTATTTATTCCTCTATTCTCATTCTTTATTTATAATTCCGATCTTTGAAACAACCCAATCATATATATATTTGGAAACTTTCTGCTCATCCTGTAACAATCCGGAATCTTTAATGCTTTCATAAATAGCTTTGCTTAAAGCTAAGATATCATCTACATTTATTTTCTCAATTAGCTTATTGGCCTCTATTACTGCAATTCTAGAATTCAATTTCCTAAATATGAAGAAATAGTTCCGTAAATATTCTTGAACAAGGCTAAAGATATATAGCTGTTTATCATCGCCAAGATATACATTTATATTATTGCACAATTGAATAAAATGTTTATATGTAAGATTATTGATTGTAAATCCTTCTCCAAGGACAATAAACTTGACTTGAAACCCTCTTTTGGTCAACATCTCTTCTAAACCAGAATGTCCAATTCCTCTAATAGTAAAAAATAAGTCCTCAGGATTATCTTTTATAACAGCCTCTATTTGTTGGATAAAATTGTTGTCTCTCTCTTTTATGTTATACTCCCAGTAACCATAATTGTAGTCTTTAATAAAATCTAGATAAAGGTCTATGTTCCCGCAAAAGAATGAACGAACCGCAAACTGCAGATTATTTAAATAATCTAGCAAAACTATCTTACGCCAATTAATATATTCTAAATCTTCTGTAATTACTTTTATTTTATGTTCCGCTAAATAGTTATAAATTTTACTGTAAGTATCTAAAGAATCATAGAGCGGGATACCTTTCTCTATATTCTTATTCTCTTCTGATATGGCGATTTTTATCTTATCAAATGCTTCCTTTTCGGATAAGCCATAAATTTTTATATAGTTATTTACTGTATCAAGCGGAATCAAACCCAATTCGTCTATATATACTAACCTTCTGCCTTTCTTTGTTGCTAAGTCCATAATCTCATCTAAGGCTTTCCTAATACTATCAAAATCTTCATCATGATAGGAATAAATAATATAAAAATCGTTTGCCTCTTTTTCTGTTTGGCAGTACTGCCACAACCATGTACCACACAACAAGGGAGATAAAATAATATTAACCCAACTGCTTATAAATTTACTCTGTGAAATCTCTCGACTTACGCCTGTTTTATTATCTTTGATGATATAGCCGGATAACGATTTATCTACTACAATAACCCAGCCAGAACCATTTAAATACGTTAAAAAAGGAGGAGGCAATTTCTCAATATCATTTGTTTTATCCAATTTATATGCTCCTATTGGTAATCCTTTTCTCCTAATTTCACCTAAGAAAGAATTTAAATATTCACAATTTACATCAACGGGTAATTTTATGTTGATATCAGAGGAAGGAATTCCCTTTAAATAAAGAGATTTTTCTTGCATTATATGAATGTATTTGTTTAATAAGTCCGCATCTTCATGTGCCACCCGTTCCGTCTCCGCAGAAGAAGGACTGCTGGTAATAAATAATAATATTAAAGATAAGGCTGGAATAAGAAGCTTTATTTTCATAGGTTTACCTAATCAGTTGGAACTCGAAGACCCACAACTCCTGACCATCCATAATTTCTAAAAATCTTCATTATTCCAGGAAGTAGAACTAAGCCCAAGGGATTCTCAAAAAAATCGAGCATCTCGGCCATGCCACCAAATGTCTCGGTATTAATCAAGTTCGCGATAGCGAGATTTCTAATTGTTCTAACCATGGGCGAGGAGGCAAACAATAGATTTTGTGAGCCATCTCTAAACATGGTTTTAATAGCGGCAGGTATTAGTGTTTCTTCCATTAGTTCAGTGGGATGATAGTATAATATATACCTCCAGTTAGTTAAACTAGCGCCTCTGGGTCCTTGAATAAGGCCTTGTAAAGCGTTTCCGTAGCTGAGCAGAGCCCTGATACTCTTAGCCCCAAAATTAAACATACTGCCTAACGCAGAGCTATATGGTGATATGCTACCTCCTATGCGTTCTAATGCCCATGAAAAAGGCCTTCCCACCCAGCTTATAAGTGGAGCCATGTCTCCAATGCCCAACTGCGCAGGCGTAAAAAACAAACCGAACAGCACTGAATACATAAAACCAGTCCAGAATTGAGCGCCTAGTGAATTAAACCAAGTTGTAAAATTTACGCTTCCTGACTGGCCAAACATAAGGGGTAAACCCCAGAAAAAAGTAAATATGCTACTGCCTCTTATGCCACCCACGCCTGCTTTAACACCCCATCCAATTACTTTGGCAACCCCGCCCAAGCCGGCTGATGCTAGCTTTGCACTAATCCATGGAAGAATTGTGTGATCCAATACTCCTGTTCTATCCAAAATGTACACTGCCACCGTAGCAGCAACTGCCCCAATTAAATCCCAGCTCACCTTTATTTCATTAGATTTAAGAACAAGCTGTCCGCTTGCAGGTTCCCAGCTATCTCCCATTTCTGGAAACACTAGATATTTAAAATAATCTCTCCAGATGCCAAAATATTTTGCAATATTTGGCTTGCTGGTATGTCTGCCATCCCTGATAGTCATAATAGTTGCAACATCGTGCAAAGGCCCTTCTTGGCCTTCGGCATCGGCCGCAACCATCAACCTGGACATCTCTGTTCCGCTTTCATATCCACTATTGCCTGCCCCCCTCAAATAATAATAAAATATACCCATATTATGTTCTCTTTTGGCAAACTGATAAACTTCCCATAAAGCATCAAAAATCCTGCTTCTCGTGACCTCGTCCTCCCGTTGAAGCTCTTTTGAAAGTATTGAGTTAACCCACTGTATGAAACCATCTTTGTTTGCGGGACGATACATGTCTGGAGGATGTGGTTTATCATCACCGAATTCAAATTCTGTTGTATATGGATTTATGTAAGTCAAATCTCCGATGCCGTTTTCATCGTATGCTATTGCAGAATCAACCATATAAATTTTTGAAGCGCCCACTCTAAAAGCGGCAGAACCAGTTCCTTTACCCCCCAATACTAAACCGGAAATACAATCATTTAATATCCTAAAACCTTCTAAGGAATAACTTCCTAATATATCCGAAAGGCTACCAGCGGAAGGAAGGGTAATCCACTCATTCCTCTTATCCTTTATTTGGTCTGCAACTTTTGAAATATTGCAATAATAGTTGAATTCACTTATTTTATTAAAAAACTGCTCCGAAATCCCCAATGCCATCGTGCTCTCGTTTAAACCATATTCCTGAAACCTGAAATAATCATCATTGGGGTATTCTAACATATTGCATGAAGAAAATGGGTTGTCTCCTCCCGGACCACCTTCGGTAACAAAACTTTGCAGAAAAACTAACATATCTTTTATGTTGCTTAAGTATACATCGGATCCTTTGCTGAGCATATCTACAAAACCACGGGTACAACCCATAAATCTATAAACCGAGGGGCCCCAAGCTTCGGGGTCTAGCATAGCGGGTGGTAATAAACCGCTTTTTGCCTCTATAATTCTGTTAGAATCTCTCAATGTAATATTTACTCTATATTTACCATCCTCTTCAACAAGTTCAAATGCTATCATCTTTCCTATCCTATTAATGATTATTGCGTTCCCTAAAATTATTAACAGGGTTTCCGGACTAATCTTCATAATTTTCCCCGCAGGGCCAAATAACGGAACTATGTAATCCGAAATTACGCCTTCTTCCTCGGCTAATTTTAAGCCTTCTACGCCTCTATATTTTCCTGTAAATTTTCCTATTTCTTCATCTAAATGCCTCAAAGCACCCATTATATATTCTTTCCCTAACAAAGCATAGATTGAATTCCATCCCGGCTGCACGATATCACCATTGATAAACTTCAAAACTGGGGATGATTCTATATTTGGATTTGGATATTCTATATCAACAACCCTTCCATCTTGTATTCGCAGACGAATCCTCAGTCTGTTTTGGGAATCATAAACTTCCTCAATCCCGTTATTTATAACGTAACCTTCTTGCCACCTTTCCCGTTCCACGGTATGGGTTAAGTAATAATTATATAGGAAGTCAAAGTAATCTTTAGGTTGGGGTGGCATTGAGGATTTGAGGACTATTCTCTTTAATACCGAACCCATCTCCGTCCCCTGTTCAATAATAGTTATTCCGCTCACCTCCTCGAATAGTGGCATGACGGTTATCCTTTTCTTCTCCCTTAAGCTACTTAAAGTACTTACATCTCCTAATTTTATCTTAAGAACAAAATCCCGGGAATCAGATCCGTTGTAACCATTAACAACGCTGGCTCCCAAAAGACTCATTTCGTTGAATAAAACTCTCCTATAGTTACCCCAGAATTCGATGAGACTATGAATAAATCCGTTTGCCTTATCTCTGCCTGCTCCAATTTCTTTTGCTCTATCATTTAATTCTTTTACGAGGTCTATTGTAACTTCTTCACCGTTCAGAAACTTTTCCAGTTGTCCCGTATATTTTAGAAGATTATACAAATACGGGGTTTCTTCCTGAAAATTAAGTACCGGCAGGACAGAGTAAGTATAACTGCCATCCTCTCCTTTGGTTATTTCCCACAGTTTCTGGAATGCGTAGTTATCCTGGTCATATTTATAAATTCCCGCTTTCTCCATCCCCGCGGGGGAGGATTCTATAAACTGTTTTAATTGTTTTAATTCATAAAGGCTGTCGCCCAATATGGATTTCAAAGGTAAACGACTATATTGCCTAAAACCAATGTTACCCTCGCCTTTAGAACTGAGAATTTCCGCTGTTTGTTTATTATAATCAAGTAATACCCCGTCAATAATTCCATCATTATCAACATAGTTAGCATATAAAACTACGTTATTGGATGATAGTTGATTGTACTGATATGTGCCATTCGCTACCTTAGTCGGCAACTGGGAATATTTCTTCAATAAAATCCTTTTAACTACACCATTGCCTGATAGCAGGTTATTCAAATATTCAGCTTCATCATTTGCTTCTATCTCTGTTGTTGTAGTCTGAACTGTCGTAAGGCCATTTTTAAAATCAATTAGATAGGCCGTTTTAATACTAATTACTTTATTCCCCGACTTAAATGTCTGGCTTATGACCTCAGTGTGTGTATTTGTGCTAAAATTAGGCACATTTTTTTCTAAATTAGCTATAAAGCTATCTATCATAAAATCCTCATTAAATAAATTACCCAGAGACAATGATGCTCTTTGGGCAACAGAAATGGTATAGTTGGACAAAGTGGCTTTGTAACCTAGATCAATCATCTTGGTACTTTGTCCCGTCATGCTTATGCTAGATGACGTTCCGTACCAACTAAGGGAATATGCCTTATCGCCTGAAGAACTCCGCAGGTTCAGATTGGTTTTTGCACTTGAATTAAAAATATCATGTAAATCTTGGCGCGATAGACTGTAAATAGTTTTCATATCAAGATCTACGTTGGAAATATCCAATATTAAATCCCAATCAGAAAAGTGTCTAACATAAGTAATAGATTTCTGGCTTTGATCAGAAGCAACTATACCATCTATCTTAAAATCAACAAATAATTCCTCGCTGAGACTTATTCTTTTGAAATAGGTCGCAAAATCTAAACCCATATTCCCTTCTGAATAACCGGACTGCCTATAAGAAAATGGCACGGAAAATCTCTCGTCCAAACATACGTCTCTGTATTCTACCACGCTATTAATTGGGATTTTATTACCATCAATAGATATGCTACCTTCAGTCAATAATCTGTAATCAAACTCGGAAATAGAACCGTCTGTTCTCCTCTTATTAACATTTCCTTCTACGGTAACCTTCAAGCCAATATTTTGTCTTCCTCCTCCGCGAGGCCTGATAAAGATCTCTGTATCATAGCTATTTACATATCCGGATGTGCGTTTATTCAATTGGAAATTCTTCCTGCAGAATTCATATATTGGCGTAAGCCCATTCCCGGGAGTTCTGGCCGCAATATAAGAAGTTATAGATGATTCAAAATTATTTTGTTCTATTATAAGAAAGAATTCTTCTCCATTTCCTAAATCGGTAAATCCGTATATATCCCATTTTTTCTTGTCTTTCTGAAATAATGTTTTTCGCTGTTGGAGAACCATACCATTATCCATCTCTATGGTTCTTTCCCATCCAGCCGAAAAACCATCATAATCCACAATGCCTCCAAAAAATTCGTGGGGTAAATAGGCCTCATCTCGCGAAACCATACTTTTCCACTCGGAAACGTTTTTCACTCTTCTAGAATCTTCAAATAGGAATATCGGAATATAATCTTTATCCATTGTAAATAACCTTCGGGCAGTATTAATCATATTGAGGTATTGACCGCCATCATAATTAAAAACATCTTTCCAGACATCTGGATTATTTCCTAATGAATTTAGAAATGATAAATCTGGGATAAAAGACGGTTCAATGATTTTTGCAAACTCTATCATTGAATAAGGTTGTTCGACAGATGGGAGGACGAAAGTTCCCCCTATTGTGTAGCTTGGACCTTGAGCAGGTGCTGGAACGTAAGGAAAAGTAAGAAGAAAGGGTTGCGTTATATAATCTATACCACCTGCATTAATTCTCCCTTCCGATATAACCGGCTCAAATGGGACAAATCCTTTTATTGGGTCATATGCAAAAGCAAACTGATTATATAGAAGAATTTCTAGAATGACTAAGGCTACCAGTTTTCTTTTTACAGCTATTGTTTTCATCTTAATTAATATTAATAACTTTTTAAATTTTATTAATATCGTCCATACGCAAAGGGGATATATCCTCTTACAGGGAAACATCCCCCTTCTTATTAACTAATCTAATCCACTAAATTCGTTATTGTTTGATTGAGAAAAGCTCTGCCAGCTTCACTTCGAAGAATCCCATTAACAACCAATTCTGCCTCTTGCTTAGCAGCTTGGTTTGCGATACCTTTTGTCTTTAAGACATGAGCTATTAGTAATCGTCTAACTATTGCTTCTAATGCTGCCTGATTTTCACTAACTATCTCCGAGACCGTTTTACCGGAGCTTGCAAGCCCCTCTATATCAATCGCATTAAATATTCCAACGATAGCATTAATTTCGGCCTGCAGAAAAGCTGGCGGCTGAACAATCAGATCCCTTAATTGAGGACCGCTTATTCGCATTCCTTGAATCGTAGTTTCTGTAATGCTATCTTGTACCATCGCGCCAAACTGTGTATTGCTTACCTCAACTGCTAAAACATTCAGGGGAATTAATATTATTGTTGCAACGATCACTCCTCCTATTATCTTTTTCATCTTCTCCCTCCTTCTTTTTTATTCACGAATGGTAACGATTTTTAAGAATTTATTTTAATGCGTCGGAACAGCCGATGCACGAGTATGGAATTTAAAATCTTTGATATTTAATTTTTATTTTTTTCTCACCCCCTTATAAACTCTTTTTCAAAGAACGCTTATTTCCCTCTCTATAATTAAATATAACATGCTTTTTAAGTTTTGTCAAGGGCTCAAAAATTATTTTTTTAGTTATCAATCGTCAGTTTTACGAATTACCAATTCCAAATTCTCAATCCCTATATTAAATATAACACGATTCCCTTAAATATTCAAGGGGTGGTGACGTTGTGTTCGTTGGGCTCGTTAGGTTCGTTAATTTCGTTGGGTTCGTTGGTTCGTTAATTTCGTTATTTTCGTTTGGTTAGTTAATTTTGTTGAGCTTGTTTTACGCTTTGCACTTTAAACTTTACACTTTTTTGATTACGGATTACCGATTACAGTTTACCGATTACGGAATTAACGAATTTCTCAAATTTACAACCAACGAATTAGTCGAATTAAGGAAGAGGGAAAAACTGCTCTATCTCCTGCATAAACTCCAACCAGACAGAAGACATATTACTGGTCAAATCTGCCAATTTTTCCTCCTCAAGCATCAAACTATAGGAATGGATGAAGAAGTGCCTAAAAGTAAGGTACTCGAACAATTTATCGGCAAGCGCTTGAGTAATGATTTTAGATTTTACCGAGATATTCAGTAATTCTTTATGCCATGTTTCCGATTTAGAAATATCAATACCTTTTGTCTTTAGGGTCTGTTTTAAGATGTTCTCTATGCCATTATAAATATTATGCAGAAACGTAGCAAGAGCAGCCAATTCAACTATGGATTTATCCTTTCTTGACAAAACAATCTTAAGATTCTTGAGCACTTCCTCTACATTCTCTTTCTCGGCGATAATCTGTCTCGGTAGATTAGCCATAAATCTTGACTCCCGTTTCTTCTATGATTTTGTTAAACAGGGATTTTTCTGATAAATCTATCAGGTCTACGGGTTTTGATAGCGCTTTGAATAATTCGGCATAAAATTTGAAAAATTTGCGGCGCTCAATACCTTTTATAGCAACATCTATATCATTAGCATCAATACCCTCCGCAATAGATGAGCCAAATAAGATAACCTGAGAAACTTTATATTTCTTGGCATTTTGTAAAATTATGTTTTTGTCTTTATCGGATATCATTCTTAAAAGCCTCCTTGGGTTGGCTTATTATTATATACCACAAAATTATGCGACTATCAAGAAATTACAGTTTATCCAAAATGAATTCGCTTATTTAATAATCGCTTCGGGATCCCGATGTTCTACAGAAGTAGTTACTGCATTAGGGACAGATTACGGAACTAACGAACTTCCCGAATTTACAAATATCGAATCAGCCGAATTACGAATTACGAAATCCCGTTTTACTCGTTATGTTCGTTATTTTCGTTTAGCTTGTTAATTTCGTTTTGTGCTTCTTAATTACCGATTGCGGATTACGAGTTACAAATTACGAAATCTCTCCTTTGCGAAATTTATCCTGCATCTTAATAATACGCTTAGGATATGCCCTACGCAAGAGATTTCCCTGGTAAAGCCAGAGGAGTCTTTTTTCTAAAGGCATTTTTTGGTATTCTTTTATTTTTCTGTGACTTAAGTGATAACCAAAACCTACAATTTTCATCTTTTACTTAAAATTTTTTTGAGATTCTTTACATCATTTTTATCCTGAAGCCGCGTTGAGCCCTCTTTCATCTTGATTAAATCCTCAAGAGAAATGACAGGTATGGGTATTGTTTTTAGAACAAATTTTTTTACTTTCTTAATTGCTTTCTTGTAATCCAGTGGAGTATTAATGATTATATCAATCTCAGAAATTGCCCATCGGGAATTAACCAAGGTAAAGGCTTTCATATTTTTATCTCTAATCCAGAAATCTCTTTTTTTCTTATCTAAGAAATCTTCTAATTCTACAGGCGCTTTTGGTTTAAACCCCCATTTTTTTACCAATTGGAAAAATCTTTTTAAGTTTTTATCCTCTAAATAAAGGAGTAAATCAATATCGTAGGTCATGCGGGGAATACCCCAAAAGTTGACTGCCAAACCACCAACTAAGATATAGTTAATCTTTTCTTTATTAAGTTCTCTAAATATCCCTAAGTAATCAAGCATATTTTTCTTATATCATAATTTCATTTGATTATCAATTACGAATTACCGATTACCAATTACGGATTACGGACTACGAATAGGCTCAGTTAATCCCAAAATGCGCTTGATGCAATACGCGATGAGTGCTGAAGAAGAAATTGTTTTTATTCCCTCAGGGACTTCTAAAGTGTCTAAAGTGACTAAAACTTGAGGAAGCATTTCTTTATCTTTTAGTTTATAAAACTCCTCTGTCCCTAAAGAAAATTTTCCATGGACTACTCCCGCATAAATCTTATTATAGTCTATTCCCAATTTTTCTACCAAATGATAAACTGCAGATTTTATGGTAGAACCAGTTGAGGTTTCATCATCAAGGATAAAGATATAATAATCTTTTAAACTATAAGGAAAAGTAAGTGGTCTTCCATCATTTTCCAGAATTTCTCCCGTAATTACTACTTCGCTAGAACCAAGCCTTTCTTTGTTTAAATATCCAGAAATTGCTTCTATTCCATAACGGTCTCTAAGTACACTAACTGCTTCCTTTACATAAAAGAAACTTCCGTCATCGGGAGAAATAAGAAGAAGGGGCAAACTTCTCAAATCAGTTATACCCTGTTCCTTCTTAATGATGCCTAATAAGCCTTCTGCCAACTGCACAAAACCATTGAGGTTGTAAACCGCCTGGGGGGTGAGGACGTTTAGGGTTTGGCGATTAGCCTCATCATCAGTTATCCAGACCTCTGGAGAAAGATCAATTAAACCGCTCTTTTTTCCATAGTGAACATTTACCGTAAAGTTATGGTCTAAAAGGGAATTTAATACTTTAAGTAAAATGTAGCTCGAGATACACTCTCCCTCTTTAAACTCTTTATCCTGACGACTATAGCCCTGATAGGTATTAATCAGAGAAACTGTCTTTACCCCTTTTAATCTCATTAAAGCGCTGGTTAAAATTAAAGACAAAATATTTTCTGAGTTTTCTGTAGAGTGAATAATGACGACATTTTTCCCTACTAAATTAAAAGGTAAAGAAACTTCCCAGTGCCCGCTAAAATCTTGGCTTACTTTAATAAATGCGCTTTCTGCATCTTGCAAACGGGAAACTGCCTCCTCTACGGTCGGTTTAAAGCGTGGTGTAAGATATGTAACATAGTCAATATGTATTGGACCGGTTACTTTTTCTTGGAGAGTGATCGGCTTTATCGGCAAAAAATAAGTCTCTTTGGTTTGGGTATAGGCAAGACAAACTTTATCCGCAAATATCCTGAAGATAGAAATCAACAAGTAGTCTTCTTCAGAAAACGGAGTCCAGTCTTCAAGGATAAGAGTAATTTCTCTCGCTTGGTACTGCCTTAAGGCCCCTAAGGTAAGAAGAATTTTTAAAAAGTCATCTGCGGAACCAATACGAGCAGCGAAATTAATTGCAGCCTCTTTTATTTCTTGGGGGTTAAGAAAACGCAAGTAGAGTTCTTTATCAGGGAATTGCCCATATTCTAAACTAATTGGTCGGCCATCACTTGTAGCCAAATAGAAAGAAGCTCTGGGAGCGAGGATTCTTCTATAAGAGAAATCACGCTTTAAAAAAGAATTTTGTGAAAGCAGAGGAATAAAAATCAGTAAGATAATAAATTTCTTTAACATTTTTTACTTCAATATCTTATCAGATGTTGCAGAGCGGTCAAGTATAAAGGTAGTTTGAGGATGATTCTGAAGAAAAGAAGCAGGAACAAAAGGAGTAACTATCCCGAAAATCGTTTTTTCTATAATCTCTTTCTTTTTCTCTCCGGAAGCAAGAAGGATAACTTCTTTTGCGCTAAGGATGGTTTTAAGACTTAAGGTATAAGCATGGGTAAAATCTACATCGTTTACCTCTTTTGTCTGGGGAGTTAATTCCACTACTCCCACTGAGTTTCCCGTAATAAAACCTGGCTCATTGAAAGCCAAATGGCCATTTTGTCCAATTCCTAAAACCAAAATATCTATCTCTCCTAAAGCTTCTATTTCTCTTGCGTAACGCACTCTTTCTTCTTCTATATCCGAAGCTCCGCCAACAATACCTACGAATCGCTTAAAGGGAAGATATTTTAAAAGTTGTTCTTCTAATTCTTGGCGAAAACTCAAAGATGAATCTGGTCCTATTCCCACATACTCATCAAGCTGTATTAAAATAACCTTCTTCCAAACAGGGTCATCTTTATACTCTGTCCTTAAGATTTCATAAAGTCTTTTGGGAGTATTTCCCGTAGGAAGTCCAATAACTATTTCTTCCTTTTCTTTAGCCAACTGATGAACTCTTGCCATGAGCATCCGGCAGGCAGTCTGCGACATTTCTTCATAATCAGCAGAAACTATTACTCTATTTTTTCCAATATAAAGTTCACTATAAGCATAAGTTTTTTGTCTACGGAAAGCTAAATTGTGATTTAGAGAAGAGAGAAAATTTGCAGAGAAAAAGATAAAAGTTAGAATTGTCTTTAGAACTATATTTTTAGAAAACATCTTCGTTTAGACCCTTGCCCACCTCGTAGGTGGGCAAGGGGGCCACCTACGAGGTGGATGAGGTTAGCGGTTAGATGCCGCTGAAAAATGATTCTAAAACACGCAGTTTATCGAGGGTAAGTGGTCCTTCAATTTCTATTCTTATGGTATATCTACCGGCATTAGTTAGAGCCTGCTGTGTACCTAATGCCTGTAAGACATTCTGCATTCCGGTGGTAAAACCAGGAATCTTTTCCCCGGGAATCACCTGTGTACCAATGTCATTAACCACAATAAAAGTAGGAATTCCTTTATCAGGTCCCTGTTGTAAATATTGTCTTAATGAATGCTCATATACTGGACCAATTCCATAGATATCTTGCAATCCAAACCTTCTTAAAACTCCCCGTGCCTGACTCCAGGTAACTGCTCTTTCGGTTGTTTCCTGTGCATAGGGTAAGATTGCGCCATAAGTTTTACCCTTACTTTTAGCAAATTCTAGAACGAGTGCATAAATCTCTTGGGCAGTTAAATTATCTAAATCTTTTTTCTTTTCCCAGATAAATTCAAAAAACTCATCCCGTGCCACTTGCATTAAGGCTCCAAAATCCAAGGTTACACCTGGAGCAATCTCCACACGATAAATACTCCTTTGGCTTTCAAGAAAATCACCATAGGCCTCTTCTAAAGTTTTGCCCTGATTAATCTGGGCAAGGATCTCTTCTTTCATCCTGTTAGTAGCTTTCTTCCCTTCTTCTACTCCGGGCTGATCAAAGGGGTCTATTCCCATAAGAACTCCTGCCATACCGGTAGCAAATTCTAATAAATAGAGCCCACCAATTGCCTCTTCAGGACTATTTACCTGAATCTCCCAAACAGGTACTCCTTTTGCCTTTACTCTCTCAGTAAAACCATCCCGAGCATCAGAACTGCCCAACTTTATTCTTAAACAAAAGGTACCCTCATTATAAATCCCTTCATCATAATCGCGTTCCAACACAGGGACAATGCCTCTATTCCTTCCCACCACGTCTATTTTACCCAAACTTTCTGCTACCAGCTGTTCAATCCAAGGGCCTAATGAAGCCAGTTCCTCAGGTAGAACTACGCGCATATAGATTCTTCCTTCTGACTCCATCTTTGCTAAAAACTCACCTAAATCATACTTAACCTGAGATTCCATTGCTTGCCGCGCGAAGGAAAGAATGGTGTTTATATCATGACCAGCAAGGGCTGCAGGGAGCATCCCAATAACCGAAAAAATTGTGTATCTTCCTCCTACCTGGTCAGGATGTTCAAAAATATTTTCTAAAGGAACATTATTATCTTTCAAAAATTTCATCAAGAAACTATCTCGGGAAGTAGTGGTGATGGCAATAAAGTGTTTTGAGGGGTCAAGTCCTGCCTGAATAATCCAATCATAAGCAATTCTGGTTAAGGCATTGGTTTCCGCAGTTGTCCCTGATTTAGAAATAGAGATAAACAAAGTGCGCGTAGGGTCAATTTCTCCTTTAATTTTCTGAATATCTGCTTCGTCAAGGTTTTCCATTACATGGATTTCTGCCCAACCTTCTTCTGTCCCCAAAACTCCTCGAATTACATCTGCCGGACGAGATGAACCACCCATACCAATAACCACAATATGGGTGTATTCTCCTTTATGCCTCTGGGCAAAATCAACGATTTTCTCAAGCATACCCTGACAATCAAGAGGTAAAGTAAGCCAGTGGGTATCCTGCGTAGGATTTTCTCGCCAAGCTCCTTTATTGGGGTCTAAAGGGAACCGTTCCTCACGCACGGACATATTGGTTTGTGTAGATTGAAATGGGATTTTTAATCTTCTGAAGATAGAATCACTGCTAAGGTCCATTTTCAATAGTATAACAAAAATGCCCAAAAATACAAAACTAAAAAGAACTATTCCTTCAAAATTCTTTTTCATCTTTCCCCCCTTAAGTTAATTATTTTTATTTTAATAAAGTTAAAAAAATTAATGCATCCTTAAAAAGGATAGCATAATTTATAAAAGTGTCAAGAGTAGCTGAATCATAAATTAAAAAATTTTTTAAAATACTACATTCATCTCTTATTAACTTCAGATTGCCAATCTTTCCCACTAAGGACATTCTCTATAAAATTACTTCGTATGAGCAATATCCTCTATATTAAAACATTTTCTATTGAGTTACGAACATTTGTCTTTACGATTTGTCTTAGAAACCTATTTTGTGCTACGCATTTTGATATTTAGAGTTTGAATTTAGTGATTAAATTTATTTTATCTTTTGTTTTTATGGAGAATATCCAAGATAACCAGCTCCAATTGCCTGAGCAAAATCAGGATTTTCTACGGAATGAATTGTTATTTTCAATTGCGGATATTGTTCTCTTAAAACCTCTTCTGCCTTTTCTTTGACAATTCTTCCAAACTCACCCACTACCACTTGTCCAAAAATAATTAGATTTTCTATCCCTAATAAAGGTTGAACCTGAGCAACAGCATGGGCAAGATAGACACCAATAGTCTCAAATATTTCTTTTATCTGATTTTTTACTATATTATCTACTGCAGGATCGCTATACATCTCTTGAATCCTGATAAGAATCTTTCTCTGGTCTATATCTCCTCTCTGGTTGCGGAATTCTGGATTAGTAATGTCAATAATTCCTTTCTCTATCACCATTCTCACCACTGGGCGTTGCGAGAGATACTGCTGAAGGGCTCCAGGAACCCCAGTAACGGAATGACCAATGGGATCGTCTCTATAAAACTGAGACATATCCAGCACAATATTTCCTCCTTCGGTAAGTAAATCTGTAGCAATCCTCCCATTTCTATCCACGTATCCTGTAGCCAATCCGGTTCCTAAACTCCAAGTTAAAACATTTCTTAAACCAAGATTGGCTGAAGAATATACTGCTCCCGCATCACCATCATTAATTATCTTTATTCTTTCACGTTGTAAACCCAATAATTTTTCACCTATCCAAAAACCGAATTCTGCCACCTCCTCTTTTATCGTTGGGTCATTTATATTCAGGCCTCCCACCATTGGTGCGGGCCCAGTAATTCTGCCATTATGCACCGCACAAGCAATACTAATACCCAACCCTTTTACTTCCAACGGCTTAATACCCAAAGATTTAGCTAGTTCAACTAAATCTTCTAACTCTGCAGGGCTAATTTCGTATCTTTCCTTCGCTTCTCTAAATTCTTTAAATAATTCAGAATATTTTGATTTAACAGCTTCTAAAGAAACATAATATCGAGCGAAATTTAAAAGAGCTTTGGCATATCTTTTATGCTCTTCAAGAGATGAAAAATGACTTGAATCCCATTTTAATTTCTTCTCAAATTTAGAATCTCCATTTATTAAAACAGAAATTTTAATATCTGATCCACCAAAATCTAAACCAATCACCGTCCCCTGCATTTCTGAACGAGGAATAATTGCAATACGGCTATCTTCTTCACAATCAAAAAGTGATTCGATGGGCTTGGCAAGTCTTTCTAATTGAGTTTTTTCTGTATCCTCTAAATTTGCATATCTGTTAATATCAAAAGAGTCAATTTCCCTGACCATTTTTAAGAAACTTCCTATATCCATTCCCTGTTTGGAAAGAGAGTTTAAAATCCTATCTTTGACCGACTCATAAAGCTTAGGGCTTCCATTAATAACTAAACTTTCTCCACCAAATAAAGTAAGGGCGTGATAAATCTTAAGGGCAACATAGTTAGAGACTGTTTCAAAGTCATCCTTAGACAATGCCTCAACCTGGGGAACCTCCACTAAAAATTTTAAAACCCTCCCCTCTCCTCTACAAATATAAATAGCCACTCTTTCCTTGGCAACTTCTTTACGAGAAACAATCTCAGTAAATTTCCCCTCCCAGAGCATAAAAGGGAAAAAATCTGTTCCATCACGCAAGGAAGCTAAATCTAGAAGAGGACTCTTTATCCTTCGGGTAATATTAACTTTATCAAAGTCAAAATTAATGGTGAAGATAAATAATGAGTAAACAAAGGACAATGAAAGAAAGAAAAGTCCTAATTTAGACTTTTCCAATCGAGAAAGTCCACGTTTTATCTCTACATATTTGTTAGAAACTTCTTTCACCATAAAAATCCCTCATTATTTTTATATACCTCCGGTTATTAATCTCCATATAGCCTCTAAGCTAAACCGATAGGTATATTCCAAATCTTTGGCATGTAAAGTCGGGGGCAAATACCAACGCCAATCTTCTATGACTTCTTCTATCTCGGAACAATAAACAATTCCCAAATTTCCCCATCGCGCTCTAATTCTTGCTTCCACCTCGCTCTTGCTTTCCACTCCCAAATCTCTGAGGCTTCTTACTTCACACGCTTTCTTTATTGCGCTCAGGTGCGTATACCATAACCCAGGAATCACTTGTGGAGGTTTTTGGGGATCTTTAGAACTTGTAAGTTCTTCTAAATGTTTTATTACCTCTGTGCCAATTTGTCCAAGGCGTTGAGGTAAACAATCGGGATTATCTGCTACCCCCATCACTCCTCTTGGTCTTCGATCCAAATGTGAATATTCACCTAAGACAAATGAACCATCGGGAAATTGTAACATTCCTGATTTAATCTGAGTTGCCATCGTAGGAGTAATAGCGCTTCCATCTTGAGTATCAAAGAGAACGACGTGAGTTATAAAATCACTCAATTTTATACTTGGATCACCTAAGGCTATTTGAATGGATTTTTCAAGCGCAGAGAGCACGCCTATAATATGAGAACCATCTTCTTCCATACCCCAATCCTCATTAGAAGTAAGTGGTTTTAAAGATAAAATAATAGGAACTTTTCCCTCTGCTTTCTTTATCCTCAACGCTTCCACAATCCCTTTGACTACCAAATTCGCTCCCACACTGGTTAAAATACTTCCACAGGTTATAAAAATAGCACCTTGAGCATTTCTAATAGCTTCTATCGTTTCTGCTACCGCTTGTAAGAAATAACCGGCTACCTGTTGATATTTTCTTTTTCGACTTCCATCTTCATTATATTCATCTAATAAAGTTTCTCTACCATCTGGATTACGAACAGGAGACCATATTTCCATATGGTCAATAGGGGAAGGATTAGTGAAAGCATCGTGATTATAAACTGGATTGCCATCGACCCCTATAACCCGCGATGGTTCTCTTCCATTTCGAGGAGCAGGCCGAGAAATGTCTGTTTGTTCGGTCACAACATTTCCGTTTCTGAGACGGGCAACAACAACTCCTTCATCATGGGTACTGGGAACAACCCATCCCATATCTCCTACACCTAGGATGTTAGCCACTAATTTATTAGCCTGATCAATAAATCCTTTGTTTATACGGGCTTGAGCTAAAAGGCTCGCTCCTCTTATAAGTTTTCCTCTCTCCATTCCACCTTTTACTACTCCTGCATCTAAATAACCAGCATAATCTAAAAGGCCAATATAGAAGAGATTTCTTAAACTCTGACCCTCCAAAGACAAAATGCCTGTGGCAATAAACCTTTCGTCAACATGCCGGGCGACATTTAATAAATCCGAAACAAATTCAAGCCAATTTTTGGGTAAATAAAGTATTTTTTCTTCGCCGTTGACATTTACTTTAAATCCTCCTCGATATGCCGACTCTACCTGGTCAATTGCTTCTTTAACTGCTTCTTCAAAACTCATACTTTTATATCGACCTCCCTTAAAACGTATCTCCATCAATGCTTGAATTGCTGGTTCGGAAAATCCTTTCCAATCATTAATGGCATCTCCGGGAGAAAATATGTAAACCCGATAAGCATCGGTAGCTCTTAACATATTCTGTATAATACGAGAACTACCGCCATCATCGGTGGTAGAGACAACAACGGTTATTGTTCTGGTTACTTCTCCGTTGTTTTGTTGTATTTCATCCCGCAATTTATCTGCTAATAAATTAGGCCACGTGCTTCCTCCGATAACCGTAATATCTGGTTTTTCTGAAGGAGGTGCACGGGCAGAATGTCTGATAAGTGCTATTTGAGATGGCCTTAATAAAGCATCTCTACCTACAGTTCCCAATACAATTCTAAAAAACTCATCCTCCGTTATATTTCTTCCCAGAATCTTCTCTAATTCTTCTCGACATCTTTGTTCATCTCCTTGTCCATACCGCTCTATAAAAAATCTGTAATTGGGATTAGTCTTTAGAAAAACTTCTCGGTTTCGCACTGAGCCCATCCCTGCAAAAATCTCACCAAAAACACTCCCTAAACCATTTTCTTTTGCTCTAGAAAATAAAACCAGAAGCTGTTGCGCTTCGGAAGTTCCTATGTCTCTTAGGGCTTCTAAAGTATGCTCCTGTTGTTGAGGAGATAAACTGAGAAAACGACCAACTTCTCTTGCCCTTGCTAAAGCTCTTATCTCTTGTTCAGTTAAGTTTAAACTGCTCCTAAATTCTTGGGCATATTTTCTTTCATTTACTACTCTTTCTGTTTCCAAAAGAAGGAGATAATCCGAATTAAGTAAAGATTCGGAGATTTCAATAACACCATCTTTAAAACTCGCTAAGGAATCAATGCTTTTTACAACTCTTAATTCAAGTGCGTCCTTAAAACCTAAACCTTTCAGTACGACCGTCGGTGAGAAACTCTCACCTTTAATCCTTCTTAATAAATATCCTTCTGCGCTATTTGGTAGAGAAACATTAAATAAACTGTGTTCTGTGAAAGATAAAAGCAAGAAAATTGTTATCCAAATTTTCAATTTTTTCATACGAACAGTTCTCATTATTGCTCCTTTTTACCTAAAGAACGCTTCTATTAATTGCGTAATTTTTCTTACCCCCCATTCGGCATTAGAAACCATTGGCCATGCCATCCAAGAAACAAACAGAGGTGCTCCCATCCATCTCCAATCAGGGCCTAAGAGTTCACTCAATAAATGGAAGAGCCCATAACCCATTAAAGGCACAACTACATTACTAAAAATCCTATCAGTGTCAAGATGCATCTTCTTCCATTCCTTTGCAGCACCTTCTAAAGCAATATGCACAGGTTTAATCCACCAAGTTCTTTCTCCACCTATAAATTCTTTCCATACTTTATTGTATATTATATTCTTTGCCAACAGATAAGGTTTAATCAAAACCATCGGCATATAAACAAACCAGTCTCCCAATAAACTCAAGGGAAAATCCAAAGCCGTATCCTTGCCTAAAGCCCAAAATCCACTCCCTATTGCCTTTAAAATTTCTCCTGCTTCACCACTAGCAAAAGCTGTCTCAAGACGAGGGCTAATTTGTGTTTTCCAATCGGTAATCAAAGGAACAATCAACTTAGGCATAATGGAATGCGCAAAGAGGGCGGTAAAAGCACCGACTCCGAGAGCCAGTGGTAAATTCTGTAAATCCATATATCCCGGTAAATATGCCATGAGCATTTGCCAGGCTATAAATCCCAAGAATCTCGCATCTCCAAAAGCATATTCTACAGCTGCTGCTTTGTGCTCTAAATGATGTTCTGGAGCGGAAGGACGAGTAACATCGACTTTACCCAGTCCTAAAACTTTTCTTAAGAAATCTCCGAAAGGCGAAGCAGGTAAATCTTTTTGGTACCATTTAGTAGCATCTCCATACACAAATCTGGAACTTTGGTCAACCGATTTAGGAATAGTTTCTGGCCTATCATCAAGAACAATTATATCTAACATCCTCATGCAAGCACTAACAAAAGACTCCCAATGGTCGTGCGAGGTCATATTCGGTCCAACCATCGCTCCTAAGCCAGGAAGATATTCTGTAGCAGCATATCTTTCTGCTAAAAATACAAGGGGTCTGAAAATCTTTGCTATTTCGGGATGGGTTTTTCCCAAATCAGCAACTCTCTGGGCAAATTGTCTCAGGGGGGGAAGGTCTGCGGTTTGTTGAATTGGATGGAAAACGTGCTCAATAAATCTATCCCCTTTAATCCAAGCCTTGCCAGAGGACATAAAAAGATTATAAAACCATTGTTCAGCAATTACGTATCCTAAGTTTTGTTTATCATCAAGAGCATTCAACTGTTCTAATAAAGTCCTTGTATACTCCTTTAATTCTCCCGATTCAGGAATTATTAAACGAGGAACATACATATCGTAAAAGGGACTTCCGTCTTGTCTTGTAAGATGTTCCTCTGACCAAGCAACCTTTGCCGCCCAGCGTAAAAGGTCACCATGTATATTGCCATCATGAGGACCTTCCACGATATTCCCTTCATCAACAATAAGAAAGTCGTTTATCCTCCCTTTACCCTTACCACCGGCCTCAGGAATACCTAAGAAACTAGCCAAGTCAACATAGCCCGGTTGATTAAAAGTAATAAACCCTTCTTTAAGCAGTTGCTCTGCTTTTGCCCTATCGATTATACCCTTAGCAAGTAAAGCATCTACTATTTGATGACTCCCGGCGAACGAAGGCTGGTCACCAGGAACCTGGTATCTTCCAAATTCAGACTCAGTATATGCGGTAGGAAGTCTATTCCCGTTCTGGACAAGGTCTATTAAATACATAAAAGTAAGCCATTTCCATCCTTTAGCACTTGCCTGTTCAGGCATAAAATGTGCAGGATTACGTAAGAAATATGAGAAAGTTATAAAATCACCATATCTATACCTCTTACCTTGATATTCAAAAGTCCTTTCTGTAAAATCTCTGATTAGTTCTATTTCCCGCACAACACTTGCGGGATTAAGACTGTCCATACCCATCAATGCAACATGAAATTTACCATTCATAAGACCCCTAACAAATATATCTTCTGCGTTCTTTTGAATTGTGGCTTCTAAAGCCTTCTCTAAAACATCGAAATTCCTATAATGGGAAATTACATACATTGCATCTCTCTGCAGTCCTTTTTCTAAAACTTCCGGGTCTTCTTTCACTTCATGAACCAAATCTTGAACATTTAAAAAAGGAAGGGCCAGTCCCTTAAGGGTTCGAGCTACCGCCGGCCTAAACATAGAATAAGTTAACATTCCCGTAACGGTAGCACACACATAATTGAGAACCTGGGTGAGTACAGAGCTGACATCTACACTCATAAAGGCATACGTATATAAAACCGCTAACCCTGCGGCTATTGCTGAAGACAGTCCTAATAAAATCCAGCCCCTTTTACTTTTATCTACGAATTCTCCACCTTCACCGACCTTTGTTGTCCTTCCATAACCTGAATCTACCGCTTCATCTACCGCTTCAATAGCAGACTTACCAGATTTAATTCTACTTCTAATCCACTCAAGCACTTGACGTCCTCTATAGAATAATGACTGCATGGTAGAAGTTTTTTCGTCATATCTAACGACTACGGTAGTAGGATTTCCACTTTTATCGTATACAAGCGTAGCAATACCTACATCTTTCATCGCGTCAAGTCCATAAGTTGGCCCATCTTCTTCTAAGCCTGCCTGGAGATATCCCTGAAGTGATTGTCCAGAATCAGTGGAACTAAAGAAGTCCGGCAAGGCATTGAAATCATAGGTTATACCAGATACAGAATCTTCGTCAACCTGCTCAACATACTGGGAGTTTATCAATGCTGTTGAACCATTAGGATTTTTAATATGGAGGGTATCTCCCACAAACCTAAAAGGAACTTCTTCTCCAGAATTCAAGGTAGTAGTAACTTTCCAACCTTCTATTGAGGATTCTATCGTCACATAATCTCCAATTTTTATAACCTCTGGAATTCCATCAGAATTTGCATCAATAACACTAATCTCCATACTGGTGGCACCTAAACCGCGGACCGTTTCTTGAGTAATGCCTAAAGAAGAAAGGTATGCTAACAATTCACTTTCACTTGCAGGACTAAATCCTGTCACTCCCGGCACAGAAACTCCTCCTCTGATTCTTCTTAACAAAAAAATATCATTAAAGGCAGGAAAAGACGGGCAAGAAGAAACAATGGATGTAAAAATAAATATTTCAATCACAACCACACAAATATACTTATAGATTTTTCCTCGGGGAGTGTTTTTCTTAAACATTTTTAACCACTCCTTTCTTATTATAAACACATAATTTATATATTTTTTCTACACTCCTTTGGTCCCCAAAGCAGGAGTTTATATCCTACAGAACCAGCCATTATTTCATTTATAAACTTATAGTAATCTATTTCAAAAATATTGGGGCCAATCGCAGGGATTACAAATCTCACCTTGTTTCCTTTCATATCTATGATTAAGGCATCCCCTCCTTCTGTAACAAGGTTTAATCCTGGTCTATAGGCATGACTATAACCGGGATTATCGGTTCCGGGAACGCTTATCGTTACTCCTGGCTTCATACGAAATAATATCGCTCCTCCTTTTCCCAAATGCCCTACTAAGTTCGTAAAGTTAGAAATATCTATTCTCTCATCGGTATACTGATAAATCCCTTTTACATACATTGTTCCAAAGGTTCTAAAAACAATTTCACTAATGTTACCCCAATCAACATGTTCATCTAATGCCACATAAATATCACCACCTGCAGAAAACTCTTCTTTTAGACCTAAATATCCATCTTGCCTAAGTCTCCAGAAGAAACCTTCTTTTTCATTGGCATCGTTAGATTTATTAAGCGTCAACCACCTCGCCCAGGTTGAATCTTGTAGCCATGTGGGTTTTGTAGGGTCATCTGCACTGCCATAATAAATACCATATACGGGCAAGGTTATATTATACCATTTCTCCATCGACAGTCCTCCCATTTTAAAAACAACCCTTCTGCCACTTCTATCTCTAATTTCTATCTCGTCAAATTGCCCGCTACCGGCTTTTAATTGTAAATTAATTCTATCAATAGCAGTTAAATCTCCATACAAAAGCGGTATTCTTAATTCTCCTCTAACTTCAATGCTTTCCTCTCCCGAAAGAGGTAATTGAGCTGGAGAAACCAAATAATTTGCAGGATAACCTACACCACTGGTCCGCTGGATATTCCATATATAGTAGCGCGGATGATATGTTCCGGGAGGATGAAAACCGGGTAAACCTGCGCTACGCGCAATGTCATGCCATAAATTACTCTGCCAATAATAATACCACCTTGCATCCTGACTATCTTCTTCCATAAGATCTAAGAATTTATGCCCCGAACCTCTCTGGAATAAATTCATTAACTGCTGCGTAAATTCCATCTTCCAAATCATTTGTTCAATGGTCAATTCTCCCGCTTTAGGATTTTCTAACCCTCCTTTAACCTCATGTGCTAACGCAGATAAGAATCCTGCATCTTTTCCGTCAGGGTTGGTAAGGTCAAGTTTACGACCCAGCAATCTCTCTGCATAAGGCCTGAGGGATGCTTGAATCTTAAATTCCTCCGCCATTATCTCCATTGCTTTATAAAGCCCATACTGATTTCTTAATTCTCGCAGTCCCTTCACATGGCCACCGGGGTAGTCCGCACCATTAAGAAGGGCAGAAATTACTCCGGAATCTGAGGGAAGGATAGTATATAATTTCTGTGTTGTAGTCAGATACTCTTCCAACTGGGAATGCACGAGAAGAAAATGATTATCCGTAGCCACTGCTTTGCTTAATTTCTGACTTACATCATCCCAAACATTTCCATCAGAATTTTCATCCAATATATAAATATATTCCTTATCTTTTCGCCAATCTTTCCACATTGCTACCGCCTCATAATCGTAACTACTAATAATAGAAGTGGCTTCTTCTATACATCCATAATACTTAATTGCTTTAATTAAATCTTTTGCTGCTTCGAGCATTTCATCGGCAAACTTCTGATTCTTATAGATGACAAATTTCAAAGCAGCAACCTTTACTGCCAACTGTGGGGCGCTGGTTATAGAAAGACCTTGGAGAATATTTAATGCCTTTTCATATAACTGGTCATTATATTCTACATACTCTCGGAAATAACTTAATTTGGACTCATCTTGAGATAAAACCATATTTCTTACCTCATCTGTCACTGCTTGGACTAATTTCTCCGCATCTTCTAGAGTTCTACCATTCCCCATAACCTCTCTTAAAGTATTCTCTAAGTTCCCTGAACGATTAATGTGATTGTAATCAGTTCTATTAAATCCTGCTCTCCGTAGCGCTAACTGCGTTCCTTCATCTTCCATCATTGTTTTCCAGACAAGGCCGGTAAGGGCATTTTCAATTTTTAACAACAACCCTACTTCGTTCAAAGTGTAATTACTGGGAGACACAAACTCCGTCCCCGGAGTATAGGATTCTCGAAACCCATATAGACCTCTTGCCAATTTAGGATTGGAGATATACTGCACCCAAAGCGACTCTGTAGATTCAAAGGGTAAATAAGAGACTCCTACTTGGGAAGGAGCAAAGTTTCTTTCCCCATCATCGGGGGGTTTCCCTGTTTTTTCATAGATTATAGAAGGTACAGAACCTCTGTCCATTTTATACCCATATTTAGGAAGCTCCTGAGAACCAATAACTGCCCCATAAGGATTATATCCTCTCTGCAAGGCATAATGCCTGTTAGCCATAAGCGCTTTGACAGCGTTGCCAAACCAGTTCGTACTTAACCAAACCTCTTCCTTTGAACTCACATCCACTAAATTTTTAAAGTATTCCGAGGTCCAGCTTGCTCCTTGGTAACTTCCCCAGAAACCAACTGCAGGTGGAACTGAATCACCTTCCCGTGTTTTGCGGACCATAACGCGATTTACGTATATTTTGCAATCCTCTGACGTAATCTCCCCTTCCGAAAGCAGAGAGAGTCTCAGAATGTCTAAAATTAAACGCTCATCTCCATGGTAGTCATAAGGTAGGAATCCCGTGGGGGTATCACCCTGCACGGGGACCACTCTCCAACCATGGCAATAACCACGTTCTCGGGAAATATAAAAAGGAGAGTTATCGGAAACAGGAAATCTCTTTAGCATGCTCTCTATAGTGTCCTTTATTGAACCTCCAAAGTATACCCCCGCATACTTGGCATAGAGAAGAAGAAGAGCACTATCCATAGTAGAAATCTCTACATCTTTCTTACTACGAGCAAGGTCTTTTTTAGGATCAGGGCTGATAAAGTGGTACCACAATCCTCCCCAACCATATTTCTCTATTTTCTCAAGCTCCCTAATTCTTATCTCGGGGGTATCAGCAATTTTAAGAATGTTTTCTATATCCTCTTCTGTTAAAACCTTGTCCTTCAAATCATTTCCAATTACTCCTTGTTCATCTTTTAAATCACCTCGTGCCAGTAATTCTGTATATATATCCAGAAGATTAACACTAACAAGTTCCTCTTTCGTTTTTGCCGCCAATGCCTTCACTATAGGATAAGGAAATCTCTTTAGCAGATATTCCACCCATTCACCCTGTGGCTGTCTGTTTAAGATTTCTTCCATCGTATTAAGACAGTTACCTATCATTCTTTCTATGGTACCGCTCTTTATACCGAAATCATCATAACTCCATACCCCCTCTTTTATCTTCTGTTCTAAAAGCGTCAAAGCCACTAAACCCATGCCCATTGCTGCGATGTTTGTATCCATACCCCCATTGGAATCTAAAATAAATCCATATGTTTTACCATCTCGGCTATATTCTGTGTACATATCTAAAACAAACTTGAATTTATCTTTCATAATCCTTAATAAAAACTCTTTTTCACTTAAATTCTCGCGTTGATAGGTTAAGCCGGGTTCACCCAAAACATCAGGATATTTCTCCTTTAGGAAGATACGCATCTGGAGTTCTTCTATAAGGAAGCTTATATCCGCTGGTGAAAGGTAGGTCTGTGCTCGTTGCGGATCAGACATCCAGCTAATCACCGAACTAATAGTGGGTACTAAACCATTATCTAACATCTCCTGAATAATCTGCCTGGCAGCAAAATCTCGCCTGACATCGCCTCGAATTATCTCCTTCCAGGAGGAAGAAACTTCAATTCCCTGACGTTTCCAGTTTTCTATTCTGCGCTCTACCTCTTTCCCTACTTCCCGGGCATCAAAACTAAATCTATCCACTAACGGCAAGGTAAGCCAATAAAGGGTATTATAAAAATAACTGCCTTCTGAATCTTTTGGTATTTCGTCCACCCCTAAATACGCAGCAATATAAGGCAATAATGCTTCAATATACGATATATCCCTATCCCTTATCGCTGGTTCTGGAAGAACAGTTTGCCGTGAAGGAGTAATAATTCCCCCTTGCGGAGAAAGTTGGTTACCAGAAAGCCCTAAGGAAAATTCTCCCAAACTTAAATCCAGCGCAGAAGTAACTTTAGTGAAAATAATTAAAAAACATATAATTAACAATTTCTTCGACATAAGTCCCTCCTTTTATTATATTTCATAAGCCTCCCGCATTATAAAAAGCAAAATATCCTCGGGTAATAATAGCAATTTTGTTTCAAAAGTCAATGACTCTATCTCCACTCCCTCGGGAACTGCCGAAGACAAGTCAAGTCCCTGCACAAAAGAATAAATATCTCCACCAAAATCTAAAAGTATTTTTTCCTCTACAGGATTAGAAGGCAAGGTTATAATCTGACGAAGAGAGGTAAGAAATGCTTTAAGCATACCCCAGTAACCTATAGACCCAAGTACCTCCGCTACAGAAAAATCTCCTTTGACTACGCCAGCAGAGGTAGCATTGGCAAAGCAATCAAACCATTTTTTAACGATGGGTTTGGTGTCAAAATAGGGAGAATAAACAGGCAGGTCAAAGAATTTGGCAACATAAGGTTTAAGGTATGCCCGTAACTTATATTCTGCCATCATCGTCCCTAAAGAAACAGAAGCAGGAGATTCCTTTTTTAAATCGATATCCTCTAAGGTTATTTTTCCTTGAGAACTCCCACCGGTAACTAAAGATAATTTAACTCGTTCTATCTTCCTCCAGTCAAATGCCGTTCCAGTTATTAGATCTATTTTAAAATCATCTCTGTCTCTACTTATTGTATACTCCTTACCCGAATCTGTAACCTCATCTAAGGTAGTAGTCGCTTTATTACCCTGGGCATCAACCAGTTCTAATTTAACTGCGGGCATAACACTACCTTCTTCTAAATCTATCTTTATCTTGAAGGCAATATTTGTTAACTCCAGGGAAGGCACAATAAATCCAATCTCCGCATTAGCTGGACTACGCCGGCTACCTGATAACCTGAATCCTCCTTCATAACCAGTTGGGATTGCTGAAAAAGAAGTAAAATTGTTTATTGAGGGCAAAACATTTCCTAAAAGCTCTCTTAAAGAGGTAGTAACCGTCACTTCCTTTAATTCAGTTTCTACTCTCTCCATCTCCTCTACCAAGCGTTTCCACTGGACATAATTAAGTTGTGCAGGTATCTCCCCAAAGAGATATTTCTTCACCACATCTTCCAAGGTCTGGGTTCTAATCTCCTCCTTAGCTGAGATTATTACCTGGTTAAGCACCGTATCCAGAAAGCTCTCTTCCAATTTCTGGGTTATGGCAACCGAAACATTCTTGTCTCTATTATTACCGCCGTAAGTTAAGATTGCCAAAGTGGGCTGTTGGTAAAAAGATGGTAAGACTACAATCTCGGAATTATCTTCTAAAATAAATTTTACTCCCTTTATCCCCGGTAATTGGTCAAGGTAAATTTTATCTTTGTCCTCGGGAAAGCGACTGCCAATCCCAATAGTTTTAAGTGGAGAAATTTCTTCAATCTTCTTTACCCTTTTGCCGGCGATTTGTTTAACGTCCATTTGTAAAAGTCTATCAATGATTTCTAAATTATAAAGAATGAATTTTCCGCTATTTATTTCCGACTCTTCCAACAAATAATCGAGATTGATAAAGTCACCAATTCTTGTCCAGTAATTGTTAGGTTCGAGCCATCCCGTCCAAAAGGACTGCCGAGGAACCCAAGAACAAATGTGCTTTTTATCCAAATTTTTGCGCAAAGTAATAAAAGGTAGATAATACTCTGGTCCAGCCAAAAAAGGTGTCTCAACAGTGGGACGTCCTGAAACCATTTCGCTTAATGATGGAGAAGCTATCGCAGCCACTTTCTGGGCATCTTGAGTCTGTTGTGAAGAAAGAACAGAAATTTTCAAATTATCTCCCCAATATCCTGCCGGAAGGAAAAAAAGCACTGCACAAAGAATATTTAATCCCCCTCTTTTCATTATACCCCCTTTTAAAAAATTATTAATAAGCCCTCAATTTACTTCCCTCTTGAAGAGGGAAGTAAATATGCTGATATTAATTAAAAATTGATGAAAAATCCCCTAAATACGGTGGTGCAGTAGCCAAACCACTATTGTCATTGTTATCTTCTAAAACAGGCAACGGAAGCTCAAAGGCATAACCACTTAAGCCTACATCCGCGGTCAAGATAGGCGCGGTAGGATATTCCGGATAAAGTGGCTGTCTTACATTTGCCTTCTTATAAGCCTCGAGGTCAAGCTCTACTTGTTGAGCGTTCTGCAAGATAAAATTCGCAAATCTCACTTTATCCGAATTAATATAATCTATTACCCACCTTTTAGTATTCTCCAAATTAGCCAAATCTCCATCCAAAACAGATTCAAACAAATTGAGTAGTCTTAAATCTTCGTATTTAATTTCCGCAGGATTTATCATTAAAGGTATACCGAATTTCTTCTCTAACGCTTGCCTTATTTCTTTTCTTGCGGATAGTTGGGCATCAACATAAGCCATGGCCTTGTTAAAATCTCCCAGTTGTTTTGTCCGGGCGTAAAGCACCTGCGTCCAGAAGGTGGCTATACCCGAGATTGTGCCTCCGTAGAGAGTTGAAGTCATCTCTAAACTATCTCTACGCGCACCTGAAATACTTGGAAATAGATATCCAGCTATTTTATCTAACAACGTCTTTCCTCCGGTGTCTTTTCCTTGGGCTAAATCGAGCATCTCCTTAACTGCGTTATATGCTTGGTCTATATTACCTTGGCTAATCTTAAAATAATCTGCTCGCGAAAGCACCTCGCCAATTAAAGAGACCATATTACTATATGCCTGTTGATGCCTGAATTCTCTAAGCAGATTGAGTTTAATCCCCAAAAAGGTATCAACTTTATCCTTAAACACTTTGCCTTCGCCTTTATCATATTCAAGTAGTGTTTTTACAAGGTTAAGCGCTCCTGTAGGATTTCCGGTATAGTCTTCTATATTTATAACATGATACGACCAGGAATTTAGAATTGCCCTCACGTGCTGGGCTTCATCCCATTGCGATCCCATAACCACATTGTAAGCCCTCATCTTCGCCATATAATCAGAACCGCCTTTGTCTTTAAAGAAGGCAAGATAAACGCTATTCCCAATCTTATTCACTCCAATATCTATTACCTTTTTCATATCATTTATCGCCTTGGTAAAGACGCTGTTGTAATCTACTGGTTTCCAAGTTTTCGTGGCGGGATTATAGTATAAATTCCTTATCCTGCCAAAAATCCCATCCACATATGAAGAAAGCAATCCTTTGTCGTAACTCTGGGCTAAATCAATTTTTCTCCCGATATATTTCTCTACGTAAGAAATTAATTCTGTTCCTGCCCGAATCATCTTACTGGTCACCTCTATTGCCTCTTGCGTACTAAATCGGGAACCCTTACCCAGTGTTTTGCCAAGAATAGCCTCTGCCTGTTCTTTTAATAAATTTAAGCCTTCGCGCTGGTAAGTATCAGGAGTGTTCGATGATAAAATCTGTAGGGTACCTGCCCAGTACAATGCCTCAGAAACATGGAACCAATTTCCTTTATCAAACCCGCCAGTATAGCCTGCTGCCCTGAAAAAATTGTCTAAATCGGGGGAATTAACTATGATGGGAAGATGGTTTTTAAACATATCAACAAAAGAATTATACCCAATTCCCATCTTTCGGTTAAAAATAAACCAATCACGAAGCCAATCAATAAGACTCTTCTCGGTCATTTGTCTCGTTGTGGTAAGACTAATAACCCCTGAAGGATTTATGTTAGTAGTAACAGTCAAAGTCTCCATTGTGGATTTTTTCTCTAAATTCTCAAGACCACCAAATAGGGCAGTTAAATCTATGCCTTCTTCAGGTAAAAAACTCCAGTCCTCTGCAAAATAACTCAAAGCATTATCCAGCATACCGCCGTATCCTCTATGCCTCAAATATGCTTCTACAACGCTTATTACCTGTTCAGGAACCCAAGATCCTCGTACTAATCTAAAATATAAATCTACGTCTTTGGCAATAGCAGTAAAATCATCTCTTATAGAAGGAATAATAGCATCAAGATATCTAATAGTTTCATCAGCCGATAAAATATTGCCTATAGAAGCGTCTATTTTATTAGCCTCACAAATCTCTACAAGATATTTTAAAGCAATCATAATCGGAGATTGCGTTGGCCCTCTACCGCATGCTTCTATTTCTCTAATGCCACAGATGGAAACTAACATCACCGCTACTGCTATTACCATCAAAATCTTCTTGTACATCATCTTATCCCTCCTTTCTTTCCTCGGTTTAATGGTTAAAAGTTAAATTTATGTAAACACTCTCATGCACACAATAAAGGTGAAACTTAATATTAATATATATAATCCATTTCTTTTTGTTGCTACCCGTTAATTTTCTCTTATACCTTCTCTCAAGCATTAATCCGCTTCGCTGCTTATTCCCTAATAAAATATAACATGCTTTTCACCTTTTGTCAATCCCCCATCCCAAATTTTAGAAATATAAATGCTGACGTTCCCAGACAAAGCGGTTTGCCTCTTCAATTGCCTTTTTAATTAAATTATCCGCGTTGCAACCAGAGTAATAATTCATGCGGAAATAATTTGTAGCTTTAGTTGTCCAATCAATAACTAAATTCTGAGCAAAAACACCTGCACTGATATACTGTTGTTGTGTTGGTGCTCTAATTATCTCATTGTGCCAGATTCCTGCTCCTTTTTCAGTCATATTGGGCAAAGTTCCAAAAACAGATGTGAAAGCAAACATTGTCATATCGGTTAAAACAAATGCTTTTTGTCTATCTCTTACGGTAGCCAAAATAGACGCAAAAACTTTTTCGCTCCAGAAACGGGCTGTGGAATCCTTGGAAGTAGTTCCTTGATAATGGCTAACTCGCTGGCGGACATTCTCAGAATCACTTACACGGGGATTTATTTCGGGTGATTGATAAGCTGACCAATTAACTGCTACGGGTACACGAGAAGTAGTCGTTGCGCTGGTTACACTCGTTGCACTAGTTGGTTGTTTTACCCAAACCTCTATTTCATTAGAATTATAAGTTGCACCTGCTTTCGTACCTACCAACTGAATCACATATTGTCCGGCATTAGTCCAGGAATAACGATAACGATTGTCTCCGCTATTTACGACAATTCTTTCTATTTCTCTCCCTGTATTTTTCTCTCTTATTATTATATACCCACTATCTAATTCATTATAATTCCCCCAAAGATTAAAGATACTCTCCTCTCCAACGTTGAGATTTCCTCCTCCACTAATTGTTCCTTTAAAAACAAAAGGAGCCAATACCACAGGACTTAACTTGCCTTCCGCAGCTGGTGTTTCAGTAGTTTGCTCTCGTGCTCCTTCTACACTAAAACTGTGTTCACTCCATTCGCCTTCAATAAATATGCCTTTTTCTCTTATTACTCCTCTTACACGGAAAAGATAATTTCCACTGAGTAGTCCCTCATATTTTATCCAAGTGCTTAAAGCTGATGTTTCTCCACTACGCACAACATTTCCTTTTGCGTCCAAAATTTCCCACTGATAATTAGAAACTTCTCTGTTTTGTGAATCTTTTATCCTTGACCAGGTCAGGCTTAAGCCGTTGCTGATTTCAAAAGCTAAAGTGATAGAAGGCGTCTGAGTAATGGTTACCGTTGGTACGGTAGGAAGAGTTTGCGGTGCAAACGGCTCAGGCTCAGGCTCAGGCTCAGGAGGAATTAGTGGTTGGGGAACTTCCGGTGGTCTGGGGGTCTCAGGTGGTTGGGGAACTTCCGGTGGTTTAGGAGGCTCAATAGGCTTTACTTCTACAGGTGCTTGTTGAGTAGGTGGTGCCTGTTGAGTAATTAAACCTGCCCTTCTTGCCAATTCTTGAACTCCTAAATTAACTGCTTCTTCTCGATATTTAGCAAACAGGACAGTTTTTCCTAATGCTTCTCTTTGGTCACGATAAGCAAAAAGTACTCTGGCCTCTGCTTTTTCCTTGGTATCTCCCTTCTGGATTAATCCACGCACTACCTTCTCATAAGTTCTTAAAATTGCCTCTTTACCTAAATTTTCTATTTCTTCACGATGTGCATTCAACACAATTTCTCTTCCCAAAGCAAGCGCAATCTCTTTATAATTCTCTAAAAGTCGCATATCTAAGCTATCGTTTAACTTAAGGGCTCTTTTTTCAATAGTCTCTACAATAGGTCTTACCGCCTTTAAAACCCGAAGTTCATAACTAACTTCAGGTATGACTGCGCTTGCCATCTCTAAAATCCAGAACCGAAGAGGAGAATACTTATCCCAGCCAGGGGAGGTTAAGTCCAGACCATATTTTTCTAAAACAATCTTAGAAACATTCTTCCCTGTATCACCTACAAGCATTGACCAGCCTCGTTCGGAATCCACATTGGCTACTCTTCCGGCACGGATTTCTTCCTCTAGTTTTCCTTTTGCTTTCAAGTAGGTGCGCTGCGTATATTCCCAGAGCATTGCCAAATGTTCTTGGTTATTGAAATCAAGTTTTTCCACCCCAAAGAACTTTGCTACCTCAGCTTGCAATAAATAAGCAATACCTAATTCTTCTTTAATCTGAAGAAGAAACGCATAGTCAAAACCATAACCATCAGTAACCCAGTGTGTTAGCCCATCTCTCCAGTAGGGATTAGAAGCGATTAATCTCTTAATGGTTGGGGCAAGTTCATTTATCCTGGCGTAGGCACTATCTGTTTGCCCTAAAAGAAGTTTGGACCATTGTGGATAGGCAAAATAGACAAAGGCATTTTCCGGAGTCAACTTTTCTAAACGTAGAGATTTTCCTAAAGGCATTCCTCCTTCTTGAGCATAATAGGATAGCTCTCCCATATCTTCGGGACTAAAGATATCCAAGTATCGCCCTTGCTGGGCAAGCGTAAGCATGATGCGCGCTTCTTTTTCTAAGTGAGATTTCAAAGTGCCCAAGGAACTAAACTGCGTCCAGTCGCGTGGCGGGTCTTTAAGCGTATTTACATGGAACCATAAGATTCCTGCCATTCTTGGGTCAGTAACATCAATAAAGGCCATCCTTGCTTTTTCTACATAGGGTTTAAGTTCAACCGCCACTTTTAAGTCTGCTAAAACCTCATCCAAAACAAGTCTTAAGAATTCTTGAGGATTGTTATATGGATTAGAAACCTTCTGAGCGATTCTATTCCCTTTTTGGTCAAAACGTGGGCCTACCAGCCATCCTCTTTGTGCAGGCATTTGACTCCATTGTTTGTTCACCTGTTCTCTATTCATAAACATCTTAAACAGTGCCTGCTCAATAAAGTAAGCTACTACCCCTCCATGCACGGGATTGTATTTATCAAAATAGGTTTTTCCAGTTACTGGGTCACGTCCAAAATAATCAGGCATTAAAGCTTCAATTTCCTGACGCATGGGCAAAACAACTTCTTTAAAGAAGTTTTCCCATTTTTCTTCAATAGTAGTTCCTTTCCCGAAAGTATTTACCAAAACCGCCCATTGATGGAAACGCATTGCCTCTAAAGAACTCATGCGGTTTTCTCCTAAACGAGAAGAGAGATAATAACTAAGGAAGAGTTCTAAGGCTTGCGCTTCTTCTCCTGTGGGCAAAACATAAGCTTGTGAGGTAAAAAGTGTGGTTTCTAAGTATCTTTCATAAAGCGCCTTAAATTTCTGCCAATCACTATCCGACCAATCAGGTTTATAACCCAATTGCCAGATAATTTTCTCTAAATCTCGTGAATCTTTAATTCTAAAATCACTCCAGAGTCCATTAGCCACAGCAATTAAACTACTTACATCTTTCCCTTTTAAAACTTGGTCAATTACAAAATTTTCCACAAAAACACGCGCAGAATAACCCGTAATCCTCTCATGGACATCTCTAAAGCGTTCCAGAGCCCCACTATTTGTAGGATTACTTAACACCTTATCCCATAAACTTTTTAATTCTGTGCGCTGTGCCTCAGGTATCCTTGAGTAATTAGGAAGCGTCTGAAGATAAGCATCTAAGGAATAATTGTAACGGGAAACAAAATCAGGAAAAGTGGGTGAAAATTGTGCATGGGCTAATTCCTGTTCAGCCACGGGATTAATGAACGACAAGTAATACGACCAGAGCCCCATCTTACGATAATCAGCAATGATTTCTGCCACATAATCCGCGGTATGAAGCCCTGCGGATACCAAAAATTCTCTAATTCCTTCAAGCCATTTGTTTACTTCTCCAATTGCCTGTTCTTCAGTTAAACCTTTATCCTTTATCAGTCTCCAAGCACGATTTACCAGAGCGCTGACAAAGCCTGCCTGGTTTACATCCTTGGTATTTACAGGATTTATCAAGAAAGACTTTAAAACTCCTTCTTTATCATCAACTATTGCCTTATATAACCTATCGATTCTCTGCTTTTCTTGAGCATCGGTTAAGTAAGCAACAATGTATTCTAAGTCCACATCAAAAGTAATGTTAAATGCAGGACTTGGCAATCTCTGGCTAATAAAAGAAAGCACCCCTGACATAAAGGGACTGGAGAGTAAACTCAAGGGGTCAGTACTTGCAAAAACCTCCTGAGGTAAAACCGTTCTCAGCATACGGTAAGCAGTGGCTATCTTTTTAATCTCGGTTTCTATTTGACCAATGGTCTTCTCTCCATAGATAACCGGAGTGGCAAAACCAGAAATAACCCAAACTGCATCTATTCTCCTTAATAAATCAAGTGTGCCGAATTCTTTTTCTACAATTCCCCTTACGGCGCTTAAAATCTCCAGTTCCTTTCTCAACCCCACTCTTCCTATACTTGTATTCTGGAACTTCCCGTCCTCAGAGGGTCGTACTATTGTAGAAATCTGGGCAATCTGAGCAAGTAAGCGCAAGGAATCAAATCCCTTTACTGAGTCTTCTGGATTATAATCTTCTTCCAACAATTTTCTTAAATGTTCCATTAACGCAGGATTGCCATCTAAATTAAATAATTTTACTAAAACAGATTCTATGTTTGCCGAATCTCCGCTGGCAAGGCTCTCTTTTAAGGCATATGCCTGGTTAAGCGCTTTGGTAATAAAGCCAAAAGTATCATTTTTAATTATCCTCCTTACATCTTCTTCTGAAAATCCGAGCAGTGCCTTAGCATAATTTTCCTTAATCCACAACAGCCAGTCTCCAAACGCTGGTGCGAATATCTCCATAATTCCTGAAGGTAATCCTTGGATTGGTGGTAATTGACCGGTAGTTAAAAATACATCAATAGCCGAAGCAACTCCCATATTCACAAACCTCTCCGCCTCGCTAAGAGAAACTGTTTTCATTAAATATGCCAAAAGATAATCTAATGCACCTAAACCCGCCCATTGTTCCATCTGGCTCACATAGAAACCGCTAATTCCCGAAACATCTATCGCTCCGGTAAGCGGAACTCCCTCTCTTGTGGGAAGCCCGGTAACAAGATTAAAATGTGCCTGATAAAGCGCTTCTAATCCTGCATCACGCACCAGTTCCTTTTCTAAAAGAAGAGTAGTCGCCAGTAAAGATAAGGGAAGGTAATTGCCTTCTTTGTCAGTCAATTCCGCATAATAGCTTAACAGTGCTCGATAGGCATAATTGTCCTCAGTAATCGGGCTATCCCCAAAACGGTAGGCTTCTCTTATATCCCCTTCACCATACAATGCCTGAACCACAGGGCTAATCTCTCTACGCCTCAAAACAGTAAGCGTTTGAGGAGTAGAAAGTTTGAATATGGTGGCATCAACTGAACTTCCCAGAACAAACATCTTCTTCTGCTCTTCAACAGTATCTAATTTCATAAACTTATGCATGCATTCCATTACATAAGGCATTCTATATCCTATCCATTCCCAATATTTCTCCTGATGTTGTGGATTAGAAGAATTGAAGGTTTCACCGAGAACATATTGTTCCAAGAACCTAATGGCAGAATCTTTAAATCCTTCTAATTCTTTTCTTAGTTGGGCAATAATTTTTGCTTCTTTCGCAATATTCGCCCAGACCTTAAGAAAATCTATATCCGCAGAAGCTACTTGAGAAAATTCAGGCAGGGTTAAAACATTAAGCCACTGCTTTGCTTGGGAAATTTGTTCTCCAGTAGCAAGGGTTAAATCTATGCCCAATATCCGCTCTAACTCGGGCAAAACTACTCCTGCCCAAGGGCCAAGGGCAGTTCTTAAATCGGCTAATTTCGGACTCCGCAAAAGGGCTTGGTAGTGGACTGATAATTCTTTTATATCTTGAGGAATACTCTCTATCCCCGCATATTTAAGATTAACTATACTTGAAACCACGGCTAAATCTTTTGCAGTTGAAAGAGAAAGACGCAGTTCTCCTGCCAATTGAACAACATCTGCTACATACTGTTCAAAACCTTCTCTGCTTATTAAACTCAAAGGCATATTGGGTAAAATAAAGGTAAGAAAGATTTTCTGCGCTTTTTCCTCAACCATACCTTTACTTCTCAATGTAGCAGTAAATGAGCCTAATAACTCCTCTATATTCACTTTTGAATCTAAAGATAGCCGTACCAAAGAAGTAAGTAAAAGATGGTCAAGAGATGATTCTTCTACATTTATTATAGTTTGATAGATAGCCTCTAATTCCGCTTTAATAATAAAAGCCTTATCAAGTATTTCTCTTACCCTTTCATTTTCCAAATCCAGATTGGTATTGTCACCAAAATAGGCATCTTTATAGCGATAGCGGGTTGTCCTCCTTTCATAAAAAGCGTTTTTTTCAATATTTATCTTTTCAATCTTATTTAATTCCCCAATGACCTTGTAAGTCAAATATTCCTCTATATTATCTACAGTCAAGATATCTATAAGAAAATCGGTCCATTTTTCTGTGGGCAAATCCTGTCCCAAAAACTTTCCTAATAGAGGATCAAAAGCAATCTGAACATTTTCTTTATTTCTCAGATAGCGAGAAAGCTGTAAGGTTTTATCCACAAAAGCCCTTAAATCTCGGGCAAGCATAAAATTCTGAACCGCTGCAATTGCCGTTTCTAAATTCTCTGGAGAAACTATAGTCCCTCCGATAATTTCTGCAATGCGCGCTTCAGGAAGATTTTGTAGAGAAAGTGCAACCGCTAAGGAAAGCAAATATAAATCATTGCGGTTATTCTGAAGGTCTAATTCCCTTCCCAAAACAGATTCTACCAAAGGTTTATACCTGAGCATCTCGGTCAACATTCCCACTATTTGCTCTTCGCTTGCCCCTTTGGTGAACAATTGAGTTACAAAATAGCCTATCTGCCCGGCCTGCGTAGCATCATAAGGATTGATAACTACCGGCTGCCTTAAGTATTTTTCCCTAAAAAAGATAAGGGAAATCTTATTATTAAGCAAAACATCTACATAACTTTTCCCAGCAGGAGGATTATCGGGGTCAGGATATTGCAGAGCAGTGGCTATCGCCTCCTTTACTTTTGTCTCCTGTTCTGAAGTAAGAGCTTTTTGGGGATGGACCCATGCTTGGTAATAATCAGCAAGAATTTCTCTACCAAAATAAGAGGCGATAATATCTATTGCCTCTGTCCTAAAAGTAACATTACCCTCTACTGCCTGGGCTAAGAGTTTAAATGCTTCTTTCTGCTGGTCATATTGCCAGTTTTTCTTGTAAGCGGTAAATAATAGTGCTTGGGCTCTAACTTCCTCTAAAGAATCAATCTTACCATCAATTAAACCCTGCAATATCTCAATCGCTTTTGCATAATATCCTTCTGCCTTCTCTGTAAAATGTTGAAAAGCAAAAATTGCCCGTTCATCAGGTAATTGGGCAGCGCGAGCAATTTCTTCTACCTTATCCAGATAGGCTTGAGCAAGGTCAAGGCCTTGTTTGCCAACTATCTCCGGTTCGGAGAAAACATTACTCAAAGTCAATTTGGTCTGTTCTATTCTCAACTGCATTAGAAGCGGAAACAGAAGATAGTTAGGGCTACCTTCATCGGATTTTAATTTATAGATATTCCTCTCTTTATCATATGCCCATTGCATTAAACCATTGTTTTTTTGAGGGTCACCCAAAAGCACTTCGGCAATGAGGTTGTAATCAGCAATACTCCTTGCTTGCCTCAGAATTTCCTGAATCTCGGCATTATCCAATCTGCCATCGGCGATTTTAGACCGAATAAAGGAAATAACTGCCCCTCTTTCTAAACTTGAACCCCAAGGACCAATTTCCTGCCATTTCTGAAGCAAAACAGTAGTATCTAATCCTTTACTGGTAAGATATTCCCGAAGAACAGCATAATCCTTTTCCGTAACTATCGCCTTGACTGCTTCCTCTATCCCTAAAGCACCGTTTATTAGCTCTTGATATACTGCACTAAACTGCGGGCTTAAATCTTCTCTAAATCCTAATTCAAACAAAGATTTTAGGTAGAATTTATCTCTTAAATTTAGGCTCCAGGCAGATTCCCGGTCTAATCTTCCGTAATTAAGCGTATCCCAGATACCCATTAAAGCAAGCCCCTGACCTAAACTGAAATAGGTGGGAGAAAACCAGTTTCTTTCGGGATTTAGCGAATCCACAAACCCATATCTACCCTGTGCCTGGGGAAAAGCAAGTGTCAAATAGCGCAGAGATTGGTAAGAAAGATAAGGCATAAACGGCAAACCGCCAAAGGTAGCATTGGGAGAAATAGTACCATCATAATAACTCTTCCCTCCATCTTTATCCCGGGGAGGCATCCCTATAACCATTGAATAATAACTCGCTAAAGCAGCGGAAGCATTCATCGCCCAAGAATGATAGTTAAAAGAGCGAAATTTATCTCCTTCCTTAACCGCAGTGGCATGGGTATTTAAAAAGGCGCTTACGGCGTTACGAAAATGATTCAAGTCAGTTGTGCCGAATTCACTACCAATGTCGCTTAAAAACATCATCGGCAGAAAAACCAAAGGATATTGAAACTGAAACAGCGAGTTCTCAAAGGGATAAGTAAATGCTTCTTCCGAAACACCGCTTCCCTGTTTACGGGTGATGCCTTTATAGAACCAAAAAGCCATATCTCTGGCAAAATTTGGATTATCTGTCTGACCAATGGCAATAAGATAGCAGAGAATATATTCGTTATAAAAATCTACTATTCCTCCGGTAAAACCCCTTTCGGGTGTAACCCCAAAGTTCAAAATACCACCCCGGGCCATTAGTCCTGTCGTTCTAGCCTGTACCTGCAATGCTTCCAGTTGAACCGCACCTAAAAAAGCGTTAATTGCTTTTACTACTTCAGGTTCTGCACCTTGCCAATTTCGGTAAGCAATGAGTGCGGAAACTGCTAAATAAGTATCAATAAGTGAAAACTCTGAATTTCCTGCACGCTCTGCTGTTCCTCCCCGTGTATAATGGGAAAGCAAACCATGCATCTTCTGGGTCACGGAGATAAATTTTACGAAATTACCAATAATCTTATTAGCCTCATCTTTTGATATCTTCCCCACTTCTGCAGCAATGATTGCCGCCATCACTAAAAATCCTCCGGCAGCCGTAGAATTATCTACTCCACTCAAGGCATCAGCCATCGCTCCGCTGGAGAAATCCCGCGCTTCCAGAAAATAATTTAACAACCTATCAAGCTCATCGGTGAAGAAACTTCTAATGCTCAAAACAGGCGCGGTTTGCTGAGGAAGACCGATTAATTGGGAAAGTAACTGGTTTATCGCTGGATAAAGCAAAAGCATTCTCTTAGTTTCATCCGCGGTAAAAGGATGACCTTGCGCCTCTACATTATAGGAAGTTCTACCTGCAGTAGTAATTCCGTAGGAAGCTACTTCCGGGAAACCCACTGCTACCGAATCATAAGGTAAATTTCGGTATTTTTCTAAAATAAATTTCACTACCTGCTCTTTGGAAGCTCCGGAATAAGGAAGATATTCCACAAAATATCTCCAGAAAGGCTGTTCGATATGATGGTGCACATCTATTTCGCCTATCCAGAGAGTTCCTTCGAGTAATTCTTTAAAGACAAAACCTCCCCAAATTATATCCACAATCATATCTGGGGAGGTGCCTATTGCCATTTCTTTCCAGAACCAATCCCAAGTATCAGGATTAGATGTCATAAGTTTTATATCAAATCCTATTGCCGAAGCTAATCTTCTTATGAGTTCGATTTTATCTCCAAGTTTTGGAAAGCTCTTAGCCAAACTACGGCTGTTTAATTTTTCGCTAACAAATTCCTGACCCAATAAATCTCTTAATTTACTCCAGTAGCGGTATGCCATAACATCCATATAAGATTTAAAATCAAGTTTTCTTCCCAAAGCATTCTCCATTAATTGCACCAAGACCCTATCCTCGCTTATCCCAAAATCACCCTTTTCAAATTCACTTACGAGGGATTGAATGGTCGCCAATATCTCTGCGGGACTGAGTTTATTCTTCCCGGTCCTCTCTAAGGCAGTAAGTGTAAGATAGCCCAAGATGCCTTCATCCTTAATATTCCAACCCTCCATAAACAAATCACGCCAAATGAGCTGAGGAGCATAAGGTAGAACCGCCATCCAGTTAGCCACCATTTTCCGTGTAGTTTCATGGTCTAAAAGTTGACCGATGTATTTGATAAACTCTATATCCAGAGGTAACTCCCATTTCTTAAGTCCCAAAAGCCCATAATTAAGTAAAAAGTTTATTTTCTCGGCTGATAACACCTCTTCTTTTTTTTCTCTAAGTAAAAAAGCGTCCAATCCACTCAAGGTTATTTTTCCTTGAGAACTTCCACCGGTAACTAAAAATAAGCTAACTCGTTCTATCTTACTCCAGTCAAATGCTGTAGTTATTAGATCTATTTTAAAATCATCTCTGTCTCTACTTATTGTATATTCCTTACCCGAATCTGTAACCTCATCTAAGGTAGTAGTCGCTTTATTACCCTGGGCATCAACCAGTTCTAATTTAACTGCGGGCATAACACTACCTTCTTCTAAATCTATCTTTATCTTGAAGGCAATATTTGTTAACTCCAGGGAAGGCACAATAAATCCAATCTCCGCATCAGCTGGACTACGCCGGCTACCTGATAAACTGAATCCTCCTTCATAACCAGTTGGGATTGCTGAAAAAGGAGTAAAATTGTTTATTGAGGGCAAATTTCCGTTTAACGCCTGTAATAAGGTCAAGGTTGTTTCGCCTCCGCGCAACTGGGAAAGCAGATTGCATATTTCCTCTAAACTATAAAGTGCTTTTACCTTCTCATCTCCCAAAACCCTTTTTATACCCCCCAAAGCATAGCCTTTTTCTGCTATCAGCAAAGCAAAATCATTGAGCGCTTTTTGGTCTTTTATATCTTCTAATTTTAAGTCCCTGTTTAAAAATCCTCCTACCGCTTTATATAAACCACTCCAGGCAGAAAGTTTAACTACCGCTTCGCGCTGGCTTAAATCAAGCACAGCTTTTCCTAAAAACTGAGCTAAAGGGGTTTCTAGTTGTCGTGTAAGAGAGTCTTCTAATATGGCTTTTACTTCCTCTAAGGCGAAAAGGTCTAAACCATCATCTCCTCCTATTACTAAATAGCTGAAATTATTAACTACAGTATTCAAATCATTCAACGATCTATTGGTATCTTCAAGATATTTTTCAATCAAAGGTTTAAGTTCTGCTCTAATCCTCTCCTCAGGTATATTCACCACAGAAGAGGGAAAAGATGACTGTTGATCAACACAAAGAGGTGGTGGTAATAAGAGAGTTTGATTATCTTGATTATTATTTACTGATAAATGTTGTGGTGGAGGTGATAAAAGAGTTGTAAGTCCAAAATTTGTCTGAGAAAATAAGAATAATTCCACGAGTAGTAAGCTAATTATTTTCTTTGCCAAATTTTTCATCCGTTTTTCCTCCCTTTCCTCCCTTAAATACGCTAGGGAATTGTCTAGTGCAATTTTTATATAAAATAAATATTTCATTTTCTACCTTTTAGCCATAAGGTAATAATTATGTATGTTTTTAATTTTTTATTTTCCATATAAGATGTAGCATATTTTTTGCCAATCGTCAAGGGAGGGAAGATTTTTTTTCGCTTTTGTTTTTCTATTCAATATAAAGGCGGTCAATCGCCAGAAAATGGTTCTGGGGGGCGTAAAGACCGGGATAGGTTCCGATTACCCCCAAAGTAAGCACTAATGTTCCCGCAGGATAATAGTGAATGGGAATCTTAAAAGTATTCCAGTTTGCTAAATTGAGGCGTTCGCGGGGGATGATGAATTCACTAATTATTCTTCCTGTTTCATCTTCTTTCAGTTCTATCCTTACATACTTAATTCCTGGATAAGCGGAAACATAAGCATCAAAACTTAAGGCACTGCCCCGTAATAATAGCGACTTTATGTCTTCTTTAAAAGTAAGCCATATGCCAGTCTGGAAATAGCCAGCATATTTGTAAGTTTTCTCTCCCCCAATCTGATATTGGGTATAAAAATAAGGTAAAGTGGATGATAAAGGAATATTTGTGTTTATACCAATTTTTGCCTTTAAATCATCAAATTCATTAATCGTCCACTGGCCATAACCTTTAATTAAACCAAATCTATCATTTGAAAAATCAAAATCAGAAATTACCGAAGCCGAAATACTTTTTTCTTCAGGAATGTAAACAAACCTGTCCCAATAAGTAAAAAATTCACCAAGCAATAGAGCAAAAACATTTCCATTTGCATCTTGACAAGTTACTGTGCCTTCCCCTTTATCCGGCGAGAAAATTTCTAAAACCTTGACAAAATCTTTTCTACCTTCCCTATTTATACCGACAATTGCAGGACCAAGAGAATCTATTTTTGTCTTTAACTGCTCCAAAGTCATATCTGGACCTTTAAGCAAAACGCCAAAGGAAGAATACGCTTTTTCAATATTACTGGAAATATCCCAGAGACGCTTATAAATATCCTCACCCCAGTCAGCAAAAGGAGAGAGTTTCCCCCGCTCAAGTTGATTGGGAATCTCGCCTCCAAAAAGGCGATAGATCTGGGCAATCTCTCCCTGCCAGGGGCTTGTAGGAAATAGCCCTTTCTTAATTCGAAGAGAATCAAATAATTCCTTTGCCTTATCCTCAACAAGAGAAAATATCTCAGGTGGAATGTATTCCTGCGTCTTTAACCAGAATCTAATCCGATTATAAAAATCATTTTTTGCCTGAGGCGTAATCTCTTCAGAGAGGAGATGAAAACGATCTGATGAATAATTAAAACCGGCAATTGCGGAAACTACTGCTCGCTCTATCTCATCTTTATATTTATAAAACACACCATAATCAACTTTTCCCTCTAATATCTTCTGTTGACGGACTTGAAGAAATACGCTTTTTATCTTCTCATAAGATAGCCCTAATTTTATATCAGGTTCAACAATAGAAACATTAAAATTACGAATATATTCTTTATCCGCATAAGGAATCATTTGTGATAATTCTTGGGCAAGCAAAAAGAGTGCACTTGTTCTTGAATCTAAACCAGAAAGTGCCTCATCGGGAAGGGCAAGGTTACCGTTAACGTAGTATGGAGATTTTAAAAGGAGGAATATTGCTGACCTTAAATCTATTATTTCTAAGTTATAAGCAGAAAGATAGGACCTTATGTCCTCAATGCCAAAATTCGTTAAAGCACTATCAATTATTCGGCTTAAATTATCGTCCAACGCAATGTAAAAAGGAGTAAGGTTATAAATTAAAATATATTTGCAGTAAGGAGCATCAATCCCCAAGGAACCATCTGTATCGGTTAAGACATCAGGTAAGGCGGCATTTGTTATCGCCGGTATTTCACTCTTAGCCTGCATAAAAGTCGTAGTCTCCCCTGCGGGAGGAAGATTATAATCATTACTCTTTCCCAGATAAAAAGCCTCACCCTCTCCGACTAACAGACCAAAAATTAAGACCACAATCCCCAATTTATCCCGGGTAATCATAAGCGGTTACCTCATATCTTATATGTACTTCTTCTCCACGGTATAAACTCCTCCCCATGGTCAAAAAAGCGACTATATTATCTACATACTCGTTATCGGTAGATATCTCATAGAGTTTTACACTAAGAGGAATGTTGGAGGAAGGCACTCTTAAATCAAAAGATGGACGATTAGTATAATCAGAGGTAGGAAAAGCACGGTAGTGGCTGGGATTTCTATCTCTCTGTTGCAAAGAAAACCCCACAATTTCTGTATCGGGCTTAGAAAAGTCGTATCTATCTACCCTTCCTGCTTCGAAGGGTCTATTAATTAGTTGCTCAACCCTACTCCCATCCGCAAAATGCACCACTAAATAATCGGAATCATGGGCTTCATCATAAGGATTCCAAGGAGTATGACGTACTTCTCCAATCATTGCGTCATTTTTTTCATCGCCCAAGAAAAACATACTGCTAAACCCCGCAAAACCTGTATCTGGCTCCTGGGAAATTAGCATATCGCGTCGCATAAAAAACCGAGCATCTACCTCCATACGGGTTATTTCCTGAGGATAGAGATACATATCTAAAACCCCGGTAAAACCCTCAGCATCCACGAGGGCAACGAGATTGATAACGCTCTCCGAAACCTTTTTCACATACAATTCCCTGACAATAGGAAAACTCTCATCGTAAGGATCCCCTCCCTGCCGGGAGTGGGTAATGTTTTGCCCAGCTACTCGGAAAGATGCTCCCATTTCCCTACCTTCTGTCAAAGGCACAAAACGCATGTAACCATCCCCACCAATGGTAAAAAACTGGGGAAAACTTCCTGATACCAGAATGTGTCCAATATCTAAAGCAGTAATATACCTCCCTTCTGGAGGAACATAGGTAATTGGCGGTGTAGCACGAGAATAATTATAGCGATTAAAATCATAAGGAACTTCACTATAACGAAGACTTTTCGGGTCATACAAGAATACCTTAAGCGGAAGTTTATTTTGACTTCCCCGCGGTCTTGCTTGAAACCACCACAAACCATCATCATAAAATTTGTCTCCTCCGATAGCCAGATATTCCTGATAAACTAAACCCTCTGCCTCAGGACGACCATAAAGAGGAGGGTCAAGCACACTCACGGGCTTTATCTCTGGAGGGTGATATGCTGTATTAGAAAGTTCTTTTGCTCTCTCTAACATTTCTTCTACAATATAGGAAGTTATACTTGTTCCTTGAAAAACCTCTTCATTGGCTAACGGCTGATAGGAAGAGGCAGTTCTTAAACTAAGAATGTTACCTGTCCAGAGTTGAGTAAACTCTTGTTCGCTCATCGTTACCTCTTCACCCAAGCAATCAAATTTGACAAATTTGGTTAGCCAGAGAAACCCGCCTCTCTCAAATCCATTTAAGAGGACAAACTCTCCAGTCTTTAACTCGGCAACAAGGGGAATTTTACCTGTTTTGTTAAAGAAATCTTCCAAGGCGGAAAAATTAGGAAGTCTAAATGCATAAATCGGATGACCGTTTAGCTGTGCAGAACGGTATAAGTCATATAAAGAAGAATTATACCCTCCTCTTCCCTCTTTCCCTGCCAGCAGGGAAGAGACTACCCCCGCAATTCTTAAATCAGAAAAAGAAGGAGTATGAGAACCTAAACTTCTAAGCATCTGGTTCAAGGAGTAAATTCCGCTATCGTTAGCAATGTGCTCTTGAGAAGATAAAATCCAATTTTTTATGGATGCGATATCTAAAGGTTTGAAACTATAGGCTACCCCCGGACCAACAATCTGCGAAAGCACTCTTTGTTGTTCATCAGGAGAAAGAAGGCTCAATTCTGCGTAAATATTTTCTACTGCAGAAGCAACCTGCCAGGATTCAGGATAAGTAAATCCTGCTAAATATATTCTTCCCTCCTGCGCAGTAACTCCCCATTCTTCAAATACCAGAACTATCTCTTCTATATCCTGCCAATCGCTTCTAAAGGAAAAATCTCTGCCTACGCGGGTTTTATCAATAGTAATCTTCTGCCAGTTTTCACTAATTCCCTCAATGATATATGAACCTACTTTGCCACGGCTATTTTTAAATTCTATCTTCAACCTCCGGGTAAACCCTAATGTCGGGTCACCGCGAATATAGAAAACAATAGGGTTATAAAAATCTTGCGAAAAATCCTGTGTATTAATTTTTAAGGCATAACCGTTAAATACTCCTGCGGAGTAAGAAGAAACATCATAATCAATACGCAAAATAGGAAGCGCACCAAAATAGGGGTCATAGTCGTATACTGCGGAAATACTCTGATTGGGATTATCGGGAAAACTCTTCCAACTGTATTGTGTTATAATACCAATGGAAGCAGCTAAAGTATCACTAAATACAGGGGGAAAGATTTCTGTTTTTGCCCGTTGAAACAAAGAAGTAACTGCAGGACTTACAACTTGGTAATAATCACCACTTGTAGCAGAAATATTATAAAGATTATCATCACCAACGCCGATAAAGGCACTTAATTCCTTTAGAGACAAAAGTAAGAAGACTAAACATAGCCAGAAACTACTTTTTTTTATAGAAAAATAATCCATTATATTAAAAATTAAATGATTTGTTATTATAAAGACTTCTTATATACTCTAATTTTCCTATAACCTCTAAAAATCGTGTAAAATAGCGATGGTTATTTTGGTAATTCAGGGCAGAAAGTAATACAAATTGGTTCTTGGCCACATAAGCCCTACTCGTAGCCCAAAAAACCTCTGGTTCTGTTCCTTTCCTTCCCACTGAATCAAACCAACCTAGCGTAGAACTTATTTCAGGAAACCTCGTAATTAATTTGGCAAAAAAATCTTCTCCAACTTTTTCATCTACCATATAAGCAAGTCCAATTGCATATACTGAACCTATATCGGAGCGAATGGGCACACCCCACGCAGAAGACTCGGAGGCACCAGGTATGGCTATACCTGTAATATATTGATATTTATCTTTCGTAAAAGGGTCGGAACATTCGGCGTAAAGAGCAGGCATATTTTCCCGTTGAGCCCAGTCAATCTGTACTTCTAAATATCTCTGGTGGGCAATCTTAAATCCTTGAGGAGACCATTCCATCTCGGGCACAAAGACCAACGGCATCCATGCCTGGAAAGCGCTTTCCCAAGGGGCAAGAATTTTCATCTTTTTGCCATGAGATAAGGTATAATCTAAATAAAATTCTTCTAAATTCTCCCAAGCATCCCGCGGAACATCTCCCAAAATTATTGCCATCAGCGTTGCCAAACGTCCTTCGTTGTATGCCCGGTCTATATAGTACAAAGGGTCTTCGCCAGTTGTTGAATAACCTCCAAGCAAAAGTTTTCTCTCTGGGTCATAAAGTTGAGACCAACCTTCTTTCTGTTCAGCAAGTAGTTCAAAAGCCAAATTTACAAGTCTCTGCGCCGACTGGCTTTGGTCGTCAATAAAAGCCCCTATAATCAAACCCAATGCTGCAGAATAAAATGCATTATCTATTGCTGAGACATAACTATTTGTAGGAGAGATTTTTATCTCAGGATAAAAAATATCATACCAATAAAGTAAACCATCTTTTTTGGGAGCGGATTTAAGAACCTCCAAGGCATGAATTAGTCTGTTGATGGCATCTGTTTGACTGACGGTATCATTTCTTATATCTCCCTTTGCTATTCCCACCAGACATGCTAGGTAGTACCCAATATCCGTGGGGGTATTGTAGAATCCTATTTCCAATTCACCATCACTTTTGACAAAAACATAGTTATGCGGAAGGTTAGTATCAGGGTCTATACCAATGTTATATAAAAAAATAATTGCTCTGCTCGCGCTGAATGGTCTGGATGTTTAATTGTGACCGCTGTTCGGAAGATTGTAAAAGGGGTGTGTTTAAATCGGGATTAAAAAGAGGTAGACTCTGGGAATAAAAAAATGCGCTTATTGAATTTGTAGAAAAAAAAGTAAAAAACAATATCGAGACAAAGAGAAACACATAATTAAATTTTTGCTTTAATGACATTTTAAACCCTCTCTTTTATAAATAAAAAACTCTCTTTAAAAATGTAGCTTATAAATAGGACAGTGTCAAGAGGCACTTCAAGAATTAAACCCTCTGCCACGAATTTACAACCATCTCTTGAAGGAAAGAAATCGGTATAAAACCACAAATACAAATAGAGAAACATAAAAAGGCGGAGCTAAAATTTTAACTCCGCCTTCCTATTTACCGCCCGCAGCATTGTGCCTTATCTACAAAAAGTATAGCATGAAAAATCTGAATCGTCAAGGTGGACCAGAAATTTAATTTAAGGCAGAATTTTAAGCAATGCTTGCCTTATTTTCCTATTTTAAGAATGTAATATCGTCAATATAGATTGCTCCCTCTTTTTTAGTGGCGACCCTGTCCTCAAAAACAATCACAAATTCATGCATGGAAGTCCTGTCTTCTAACCCGGCAAATTTATCCAGAGGGATAACAATCTCTTTCCAGTCTTTAGTCACTTCGGTTACATAATATTTTCCTAAATGCCCCTTGGTGTTTTTCAACTCTACCTTAAATACCTTTGTAAATCCACGCATCTCATCGCCCTTTAACCAGAAAGAAATTGCCTTGTAGGCAGAAAGGTCAACACCTTCCAATCTCATCCAGAATCCATTGTAGGCAGGATTCACAGAATCCACATCATACATTATTTGCATCGAACAACCATCGTCTCCACGTTTAATAGTAGAAACAAAACTGTCAAAACATCCTTGAGAAAAATCATTAGGGTCTTTGTTCCAGGCGCCAAAGTCTCCTCCCAGATTATTAGGTTTTTTGCAGGTGTCAAAGTCAGCAGCGATTAAGGCACCTTCGCGGGTGAGTTTAAGCTTGGGCTTAGCAAGTTCACCGGTTACCTCAATCTCCTGTACCGGCTCCTCTACTTTAGCAGATTCAGTAATTACCCCTTTTGCCTCCTCTTTTTTCTCCTCGGGTTTACTTGCTTCCTTCTTGGGAGCGCAACTATATAAGGAGAGACTTATGCCCAGAAGGAGAAAAATAACCAACAAAGACCAAAAAAACCTTTTAAACATAAAAACTCACCTCCTTTTCATTTAAAAATCCAAGACGCGAAATTTTCAAACTCTAAAATAACTTAAATTAGAGTTTAGGGTTTTGCGTTTAAGAGTTTATTAGAAAAATTCTTCTATTTCTAACAAATACTCCACGCTGTTAATTATCGGGTCTTGGTGAAAGCGCTCACGAATTTTCCCTTTTGTCAGGTAATTTGCCAAAGAAACAAAAATCATTCCCTGGTCAAGACAAAGATAACGTGAAGCAACTTTCTGGGTATGAATATCCACAGAATCATACATTCCATACTCACCGTATAAATCAAAATTTTTAAGCAACTGGCGAATATTCTTCACCACCTCCTCAGGAAGATAATCAATGGCTAATATTGATGCATGGGGAGTAATTACACCCTCATCGGAATATCCTTTAGCTCCCAAATCTTTTACTCCGTATTCATGATACCCTCCATATCTTCCCTCGGGAGTAGCGCAAGGAGAAAGTCCCCAGACAGGATACTTTTGCTCATTTAAGGCATAATCGATGTGTGCTTTTATGGCGTTTAAATTATTTAATCCCAGACCTCTAGGAGCAAGCTCTTTCTCTTTCAGAACCAACAAAGGCATCAGGAATTCAAACAAGCTTCCACCCCAAGAAGGAACAATTTTAAACCCTTTATATTCATAATAGCCCTCAAAAACATCTATTTCTAAATACTCCCGATATCTTCCTTGTGGTTTCTGCCTCTGCCAATTCCAAGAAATAGGTAAAGTCCGAAAGATTCTAAACCAGTGGTCAGGAGGGACATCACCTTTCCCAATAGCCACCAAAGAGGTAACCCGTGGCTCCGTAGCAATTTGACCATAATGATAGGGAGTGGGCACGGGTGGTTCACGGTTTAACTCGTAGCCTAAGTATAACTTTCCCTCTACTGGGTCATAAAGGATAGAGAAATCCATCTCTTTTAAAAGCGCACTGCAGGGAATATATAGTTCGGGGAATGTCTGTCTGACAACAATAAGTCCGGCAGCTAACCAACCATTATCTACTGACGAAATATATCTGCGGGTAATCTGCAAGTTCGTCGTGGAATACCAATTGTAATATAGACCTTTCCAGCGGGAAAGTTTTTTTAAAGTCTCAAGGGTATTCCCAATACGCTCTACTGCTTCTTCTTTAGTAATTAAACCTAAATCATAGGCACCTACTAAACAAAGAAAATATAGCCCAATATTTGTCGGCGAAGTATAGTCTCCAATGCGGTATTCCTTAGTTTCATCCAAATCAATCCAGTCAACTGGTAAATGCGTCTTTCTATCTACCGAGTTTTTAAAATAAAGCCAGGTATCGTGGGCAATGGTTTTTAATAAAAATTCATCGGGTTTATTTAGTAAATATTTAGAGTCTAAATTCTTTTTTACAGGAAAGCCATAGAGATTATCCTTTATAGATTCAAAAAATAGATAGGAAGGACCAAAAAATAAAAATTCATCCAGAAAAAATTCTCCCGTCTCCACCTCAGAAGCGTAGATGGTAAGTGTAAGGTTTTTCAAACAGTTGAAATCAATATCAGGAAAATCTCCCCGCATTAGCGAAATCTTCTGCCAGTTCTCTTGGGGAATAAGATATTTCTCTAAAGCCGCGCCTGTCCGATTACCCTTGCCATCCTCCAAGAAAATTTCCAGTTTTGGCCTTTTTAAATACTTTATCCAAAAAGAAATTCCATATGCCTGGCTGATATCAATCTCATTTAAATCAATAATCAGGTTTGCTTTTTTCTGAGGATAAAGACGATACTTTAATTTAAGACTGTATCCTTTACTCTCCAAGGCTTGTGCTCTATCGTGGGAAAAAGAAAGTTCAGAAGGAGATTCTACTTCAACCTTCATCCCCCCTCCCAAAAGATTAGGTAGAGCTCCATCATTAAAATCATCGATATATTTAGTGGTAAAAAGTTTCTCGGGGACAAGGGACAATTTCTTTGCCTGGGGGAAAGCATAATCTACTGATAATAAAAAAATTATAAAAAATATAAAAACTTTTTTCATTGGCGGTTAAAATTGGGCACAGCAAATTTGCTGCGCCCAATTTCCCTAACTTTTAGGATTATTCGCTTACCATCAAATCATCAATATAGATTCTTCCCTCTTTTTTAGTCGAACGCCAATCTTCAAAAACAATAACAAATTCAGTCATATTAGAGAAGTCGGTAATTCCAGCGAATTTTAAGAAGGGTATTTCTAAAGTTTTCCAATTATCGGCTACTTCCGTAATATAGTATTTCCCTACTTCTCCTTTATTATTCTTCAATTCTATTTTAACTACTTTGGTGTAACCTTTGGTGACATCTCCTTTTACCTTAAGCAATAGTTTCTTATACTTGGAAAAATCTGCGCCGTTTAATTTCATCCAGAAACCATTGTAGGCAGGATTAGGAGAGTCAACATCATAATCAATGGCCATGCAAAAACCAGATTCGCCATATCTTTCCGTAACATTAAAACTCTCCACACACATCTGGGTAAAATCCGCAGGGTCTTTATCCCAAGCCCCAAAGTCGCCACCGATGTTGTTGGGTTTTACTCCGCTGTCAAAATCGGCAATCACCAGCTTCTCTTGGGCAGAAGCAGAAGAGGTCACCAACAGCAGCACTGCTAAAAACAAACCTCCTAAAACTTTACTCATTGTTTTTCACCTCCTTTTCTAATCTCTGATTTTGTTTAAGTTAATTATTTTTCGTTTTATAAAGTAAGAAACTTTCTTTAAAAGGTATAACACGCTTTTTGAATTTTGTCAAGGGATAAAAATATCTATCCTAAAACCACTCTCACCTGATGGGTTTTGCCATCAGAAAGCGCAGGAATAAGGGAGTGTTCCAACCTTCGTTCATCAAGAAGTATTTCTTTTACTCCGAAACTTACCTTTTGGGGATTTTCTATCTCTATCTCGTAAGTTGCCCCACGGAATCTCTTGACTACCTTAAAACCTGCCCAATCTTTGGGAATGCAGGGGTCAATTAATAAACCTTCTAATGTGGGGCGGATACCTAAAATCCACTCACAGGACACCTTGAATAACCAAGCACCCGAACCGCTATACCAAGTCCAGCCCCCTCTTCCAAAATAGGCAGATTGCGGGCCATCAATATTACCCGGTGTAACATAAGGTTCTGCCATATAAATCTCTGGTTTTAACCCTCTTTTTGCGGGGCAAATCTTGGAATAAACCTCATAAGCTTTCTCTGGTCGCTTCAAAATCACTTCCGCAATAATCGTCCAGGTGGCTGCATGGGTATAGACTCCCCCATTTTCCCTTAAGCCCTCACCATAACGAGAAAGATAACCGATTTCTTTATCGGGTTGAGTGTATCCTGGATAAAACAGTAAAGGTCCGTATTCACGCAAAAGATGTTTCTCTACCGAGTCCATACATTCTTTGGCCCTTTCCGGCGTAGCGGTTCCATGAATCACTGCCCAGGTTTGAGCATTGAGGAAAATCTTTCCTTCTTTCGAGGATGAAGAACCTAAAACTTCTCCATTGTCTTTGGTTGCTCTTATATACCAAGCACCATCCCAAGCGTATTTGTTGATATTTTCCCTTAATTCCTCAGCGCGTTTCCGATAATTACCCGCTCTTTCAAAATCGTTTCTTTTTTCGCAAATGGGAGCGAATTGCTGCAATATCCCATAGAGAAAATGTCCTAACCAGATGCTTTCGCCTTTCCACTCTAAACCCACACTGGAAAGTCCATCGTTCCAATCTCCCGCTCCAATCAAAGGAAGTCCGCGTGGAGAAAAACGAGAAAGAACTTTATCCACTGCTTTAATACAATGATTATATATTGGCTCAGATTCTCCATCAACGTATTTCACCTTTTCATCTAAGATAGAGAAATCCGCTGTCTCATTCAGGTAATGAAGAGTAATATAGACTAACCATAAGAGATTATCGGACATATTGGTATGGGCACCGCGTTCCAAAAGGTTATGCCACCAATGATAAACTGTGCCATCCGTAAACTGATGCTCGGCATGGAGCATAATCTGTTTCTTGGTAAGCTCGGGTGCTAAAGGAAGACAAGCTAAGGAATCCTGTAACTGGTCACGAAAACCAAAGCCACCTGAAGACTGGTAATAGGCGGTTCTTGCCCAAAGCCTTCCGGAAATTGCCTGATACTTTAACCAGTAATTGGTCATAAAGTTAAAGGCAGGGTCAGGAGTTTCTACCTTTATTCCCGAAAGTAAACCCTCCCAAAAATCTTTTGTTTTCTGAAAAGCCATTTCTACTTTTTCTACATTCCTGTATTTTTTGACCAATTCTTTAACATAATTCTCATCTTCGCAAGAGCCTAAAATAAAGACAACAGTCTTTTCTTCCTGAGAAGCAAGTTTAAGCTCTACCTGTAAACTGGCGACGGAATCAAACCATCTCCCCGTTGTATTGGTAAGTTTCTTTCTTTCTAAGGCAAGCGGATAAGCAGGATTTCTATACATCCCAATAAAATTACGCTTTTCTCCTTCATAGGCAATGGGTTCAATATTCACACTGTGGAAGCAAGAAATGGGGTATTCGGAAAGTCCAGTAGAGATATGGTCAGGGACAGGAATCTTTCTTTTTCTTCCCCAGAATATTTTTGTTTTATTATCAAAATCGGTTTCAATAAATGTCTTCTGAAATTCACGGTGGGGGTCCATAGCATTTCCCAGAAGAAGCTCTAAATAAGAAAAAATATTCAACTTGCGTGCCTGGCGGGAAAGATTTTTCAATTTAAGACACCAAATCTCCAAAGGTTCTTCGAGCGGAACAAAAAGCAGAAGTTCTTGTTCAATGTTTTCGTATAAAGAATAAATCTTCGTATAGCCAATCCCATGGGTTACTCTATAATTTTTAAAGGAGGGACATGTAGGTTTCCAAGACACCGACCAAAACTTTTTTGTTTTTTCATCACGAATATAAATATATTTACCCCAGGTATCGGTAATTAAGTCCTGGTCCCAGCGGTTGATTCTGCTTAAATTTGCATTTTTGTACCAAGAGAAACCTGAGCCCGTCTGGGAAAGAACAAAACCGTAATCTCCATTGGAAATCACATTAATCCAAGGCATAGGAGTCTGGGGGTTAATAATTACATATTCTTTACCATCATTTGTAAAATATCCGTAATCTGTCTTTAAACTCATCTCCTCTTCCTTCATTGACTTAGCCTTCCTCTTTCCTTTTACCAATACCTCATTCATTTTGTTTCCTCCCTCAATTTTTGACATTTGTTCCTCCTAATAGCCCCAACCGGATTTGAACCGGTGTTTGAAGACTGAGAATCTCCCGTCCTAGACCGGGCTAGACGATGGGGCCAAAAAGTCCAAAAGTGTGAAAATCAAAATGTAAAATTAGGTATTTTATTTTATTAGGCTAAGGTATTAATGTCAAGAAATTTATTGACATATGCAAACGATTATTCTATGATTTAGTAAATTATGGCTTTAAAAGTAGGCATAGGACAAAGTAAAAATCCCGCAGGTTTTTCTGCAGGTAAAGAAGCAGCAAAAATTGCTTTAAGAGACTTAAAAGAAGATTATCCTCATTTGGCTTTTGCCTTTATCTCTGCAGTGCATGAGCAGGAAAAAACTATAGAGGGAATAAAATCAATTTTAGAAGAAACTCCTCTGGTTGGTTCAAGCACGGCGGGAGAGTTTACCTCTTTGGGAGTAGCAAGACATTCGGTAACGGTGGTGCTGCTAAAATCTGATGAACTCCAGTTCGCTCTCGGTTGGGGAGAAGGAATAAACCGAAACTCGCATGATGCTGGGCGTAAGTCTGCTTTAAGCGCCAATCGTAAATTTCTTGAAAGCGGTGCCCAAGGAGAACTGAGAAGAAAGCTATTTGTGATTTTTCCCGATGGCTTAACAGGAAATTGTGCAGATGTTTTAAAAGGAATCCAAGAAATCTTGGGAAGAAGTTTTCCCATTGTCGGCGGGTCTTCGGGAGATGACTTCCTTTTTAGAAAAACCTATCAATATTGCCACCGTTTGGTGCTCTCGGAAAGCGTTGTAGGGGTACTGATGGGGGGAGATTTAAGTTTTGGCATAGGTTCCCGCCATGGTTGGAAGCCATTAGGAAAACCCCACAAGGTAACAAAAGCAATAGCTAATATCATCTATGAAATAGATAATCAACCCGCAGTAAAAATATATGAGGAATATTTCGGCACAGAGGTTATGGAATTAAAAACCGAACCGCTCGCGAGCTTAGCTATTCTCTATCCTTTGGGTATGGCTATAGCCGGAGAGGAAGAGTATTTATTAAGGAATCCCTACACGGTTACCGAAGAAGGTGCCCTTGTCTGTGGAGCGGAAGTTCCTCAGGGAGAGGAAATTCGTTTGATGATTGGGAATAAGGATTCAGTCCTTGAGGCTGCTTCTCACGCTGCGCTCACTTCCCTTAAAAACCTCCATGGTGCTAAACCTAAAATAGTAATTGCCTTCAGTTCCATATCCCGTGAAAAACTCTTAGGGAGATATAAGTATAATGAGATAGAAGTAGTGGGAGAAGTTTTTGGCAAAAATACCCCGCTTGCCGGATTCTATACATACGGTGAACAGGCTCCTCTTACTTCGGAGATAAATATCGGACAGACTTATTTTCAAAACGCTTCCTTTACTGTTTTAGCCATAGGAGAATAAATGGGTGTAAAGACAAGCATTTTGTTTATCACCGCAGTACTCAGCATCATCGCCAGTATTTTCCTCAATCAAATCTTTGGCCCCTATGCCGGAGAGATAATGCGTATCTTAATCCTTGTAGCATTTTTCCTTACCGCCTTATGGATGATTGAAGCGGAGGAAAGAAAAAGAAAAGTAAGTGAAGTCGCTTTTGAGAAGTTGCGCCAGGCATATAACGAATTGGATGAACAGGCAAAACTGATCGTAAGAACAGACCTACAGCTAAACAAGATACAACAGGAACTGGATAAGAAAATAAACGGACTCTACACGCTACATGAGCTGGGAAGAAGCATAAATATGACCTTTGATATAGAGGAGGTTTTTAATTCTATTAAAGAAAATTTCATTCATAAACTCGGTTTTGAGAAATTCCTCATCATTACATTAGACGAAGAAACAAAGAAGTTAAAATGCAGACATTGGATAGGCTTTGTGGAAGAAGACATTTCCCAATTTAAGAAAAAGATAGAAGACCATTCCCAATTCAAAAATATTATCCGAGAAGGTAAATCTATTCTCGTAGAAAGACCGGAACTTGCCAATTCTGAAGAAAAAGAATTGATAGAACTCTTAAAAATTCGTTCCTTAATCATTGTGCCCATATATCTAAAAGAAATTGTAATCGGTATAGTAGTCATGGGCAATGAATCGCTTTATTCCCGAGTAACAGAAGGAGATGTAGAACTTATCTCTATCTTAGCAAACCAGATTGCACAGGGTATAGAAAACTCCCGCCTCTATGAACAACTCTGGCATTCTTATCAGGAATTGGAAGTACGGGTAAAAGAAAGGACAAAAGAACTGGCAAAAGCAAACGAGGAACTAAAAAAACTTAACCAAATAAAATCGGAGTTTGTAGCAGCAGTCGCCCATGAATTGCGCACACCCCTTACCTCTATCAAAGGATACGCCTCGATACTTGCTACAGGAAAGTTAGGTGAAATTGCTCCCGTCCAGAAGGAACGCCTGGAAAGAATTGACCGACAATCTTCGGAACTGGCAAAGTTAATCAATGACCTATTGGATATATCCCGCATTGAAGCAGGTAAAGTGGGGATGGACATTAAAGAAATTCCCTTAAAAGAACTTTTGAACAATGTTTTGGAACTAATTAATCCTCAAATCGAAGAGAAAAACATTGAATTAAAGTTAGAAGTTCAGGATAACATCAATACTATCTTCGCCGATTATGACCATCTAAGAAGAGTATTTATAAATATTCTGGGCAATGCAATAAAGTTTACGCCTCTTAAAGGTAAGATATATATAAATATAAAGCGAGAAGACGGCTTTATAAGAACGGATATTTCCGATACGGGAATTGGAATCTCTCCTGAGGACCTTCCAAAACTGTTTACGGAATTCTTCCGTGCAGATAATCCCATAAATCGGGAGAAGAAAGGAACAGGATTGGGACTTTCACTTTGTAAAAAAATCATTGAGGCGCATAAAGGAAAAATATGGGCAGATTCCACTTTAGGAAAAGGAACCACCTTCAGTTTTACTATACCCGAAAAACAAAGACCAAATTTGGTTAAATAAACATGGCTAAAAAAAGAATTCTTATTGTTGACGACGAACCAGATATCAGGGATGTATTGAGAATAGTGCTGGAAGCAGAAGGTTATGAAGTTACCGAAGCAGGTGACGGCGAAGAGGGTTTGGATAAGGTATCGAAAAGACCTCCGGATTTAATCATCATTGATTTCATGATGCCTAAACTTAACGGACCGGAAGTCTGCCGTGCCATAAAAAAAGATATCCTCTTAAGACATATCCCTATCATTATGCTTACCGGACGAGGAGAAACAGCCGATAAAATAAAAGGAATAGATTCAGGAGCGGATGATTATATTGTCAAACCCTTTGAACCTATGGAATTGGTAGCCCGTGTAAAGATGGTTATGCGCAGGACAGAGATAGATTTAGATGCCAATCCTCTGACTCATCTACCGGGGAATGTCTCAATACAAAATGAGCTTGAAAATCGCATCAGAGAGAATAAAAATTTTGCGGTTTGCTATATAGACCTTGATAAATTCAAAGTATTCAATGACCGCTATGGTTTTGAACGTGGAGACAGGGCAATTCAGGAGACTGCAAGAGTCTTAATTAAAGGAACAGAAGCCAGAGGAAATAAAGAAGATTTCATCGGGCATATTGGAGGAGATGACTTTATAATCATTACTACTCCCGATAAAGTTGATACCCTTTGCCCTTACATCATCAAGGAATTTGATAAGATGGTCCCTGAACTATATGATGAGGAAGACCGCTCAAAGGGATACATTTTAGGAAAAGACAGAAAAGGTAATCCTCTGCAAACTCCCCTTATGACGATTTCCATTGCGGTAGTAACCAATGAAAAACGCAAACTCTCCCATGTGGCAGAAATTGCCCAGATCGGTGCAGAATTAAAAGAATATGCCAAATCTCTGGAAGGGTCAAACTATGTAAAGGAAAGAAGAGGAACATAACTGAAATTACTTCTTCTCTTCCTTTTTCTTGCCACAAACACAGCGTTTAGAAAGAAGCGTAAACACGACCACAATCAAAACCACTAATAAAACTTTCCCCATTTCTACTCCTTTTATTCAAAATTCGAAACTCAAATAACGAATGCGAGGGGAGGGATTTGAACCCTCACGCTCCAAAGAGCCAGGCTCCTTAGGCCTGTGTGTATGCCAGTTCCACCACCCTCGCAAAGGAAAAATTATTTTATCCTAAAATTCTGAAAAATGCAAATTACTTAATGCTCCATTCATAACTACCTTTTGAGGCATTAAAAATTTCAATGGGTGTGCCCGAAGGAGAATCTTTTTGCAGACGCCCACTATACAATTTTTGCACTTCTTCTATAGAAATATTGTTTTTATTGGCAATCGCTTTATAGATAATCATCCGGTCATTATTTTCTTCCTTGATTAAATTGCCTAAATTATTATCGGCTTTTCCTGTCTCCCTTATATCCAACAACCCTAAACGATTCTCACCAATTATGCCTTCTCTCTTCAAGATATTCAACTGTTCTGTCCTGCTACGCCTTCGGGAAACCGCCTCCGCTACCTCAGGGGTCAAGAACTCCTCTTCGGCAAAAGCAACTCCCAAGAAAAAGCTTGATTTCGTCTCATTTTTAATTTTATCAGTCTTGCTGCTCCCTCCAGAAATCATATCCTCAATCATATTGATATCCTTCTGTACATGTTGATATATGTCCAGACGCATGGTAATATCTATTTTGATTGGCTCCTTCGGTGCTTTTACGGCAACGCTGGCACAGCCAAAGATAAAAATAACGCATAGAAACAAAAACATCTTTTTCATATAATCACCTCCTCCATTCAAATTCATGTAATCTTATTTCTAAACCGCGTTTCCCTCGCTTTCCTTCCAAAATAATCTTTAGAATTAAATCACGATTCTCCGAAAATATCTTTATGTCTCCCTCGTCAAAATGGTAATCCTTAAAACTCTCCCATATTATATCAAAAGATTGTCCTGATTTCTCCGCCAAATTTCTTACCAAATTTTTGTCCTTAATAATCAAAGTCCCTCCATGCCCAAGAGAAGAAAATTCTCCTTTTATAACCTCTAAATTATAACCCCTGCCTTCTATAACAAACCTGCCTCCCAGCAATCCACTTAACTGTAGTTTATTATCCAGTTTAAACGCCTCTTCAATCCCTTTCATATCAAGCTGATAAAAAAGCAGATTGCTATTGTATTTTAACTCACGACCCAGTTCTAAATTTATTTCGCCGTCGATATAGCCCTTTAAGAACCTTGCTGATAAAGGTTTTAGCGCTAACTTATCTTTATGATGATACTGAATAACCCCTCTAACGTCCTCTACCTTTAAATTGCCATAAGAAATGAATTTAATCTCTAAACTTCCTTGCGCTCCACGGTTTATCTTTAATAAAGCGTCTTTCAACTCAAGACCATGGAAAGAAAAATAATTAACCCCTAAATTAAGAAAATTGACTAATTCTTCATTCGGATTTAATTCCGCATAAAATAAGTAAGCTTTTAAATCAAAATCTTTTGCTTTTAAACTAAGATTTATATCCTTAAATTCTAACGCTTTTATCTTAAAAGGAAGTGCTCCCCCAGAAAAACCCTTCCCGAAGCTCTCAAAATTTAGAAAAAAGAACCCCTTTTTAGCAACACATTTTTTAATTTCTCTCTGTAAAAGAGAAAGAGGGGTAAATTCTATATTTAACTCTTCTGTCTTAAAACTAAAAATATCTCCTTGTTTAATCTCAAAATTAACCAAACGAAATTCTTTTGGCTTCAGGATACATTTTTCTAAATTGACCTCGCTACCCTTAAAATTGCGCTGAATCTCTCTTTTTACTAAATAAGTAAGGAGAGATGGTAAATGAACAAGAGCCAAAACGAAGATGAGAATAATGCCCAATAAGGTAATGGCTTTATATCTCATAGACACTCCTTGGCCATTAGACGTTTAATTAGCATTGTACCATAACTTCCCCGCGGTAGTCTGAAATGAAGATATAAAGTTTTTCTCCCTTCATAGATTTCATCACTGGAAACAAGAACATTTTTTATCTGGGGGATAACCACGCTTTCTCTTTTTGTAGGTTTAAAATACACTTTTCTGAATTTTCTCAAATTGAAAGAGGCGGGTTTTAATCCACGCTCTTTAAGAATTGAATTTCTTTGTATATCCTATCGGTTAAGATATCGGGCATCTCTGACTTTTGTGAAGCCAGAGGAATAACGAGATTCTTTAGATGGTCAAATTTCTCATTAGAGTTGTAAAAAAATAACTCCAGTAATTTCCCCGGCATTCTAATAAATCCTTGTTATAAAACCTAACCACTCTTTCTACCAACTGATTCCAGAGATAAGCCTGATAAGAAGATATGAGTATACTCAATTCATCCTTAGGAATTAGATTTAGAGCACTTAAGAAAGATTTATTTCCCCCTTTCAAAAGAACGAAAAAAACTTCTTTCTCAAAACTCGTCTTTGCTAGATTCAAACATTTATGCCAATCCCTCCAGTTATTGAAGAATAGTTGCTTTCGCCATTTCTCTGCTTTTTTGTCTTGGGGATGAACAGCGGTAAGATAAACTTTTAAAGACCCGTTAAATTCGCCTTTTACTAATCTCTCCGCAAAAAAACCCTGTTGCCGAGAATAATTACCAAATCTCTGGTCATCAAAGTAATTAGGATAGCCGTATTCTTTGACAAATTCTAATTGTCGTAGAGCATGCTCTATTTCTTCTTCTTGCAGGTCACGTATGGTTATTTTAAATTCATTTGCCAGAATTAAATCCGGCCCCATCGGCCTATCTGTGTCTCCAAGATAACTTAATTTAAATGATTTCTCTATTACATCTTTTAATCTAATGCCTTCGACAGTAATGTACTGCGTAGTCAACCCATATCTATCCTTTCTTCCGCCGTAGGCGAATTTCTTAAAGGGAATATTAAATTTTTTTGACAAATTAATAAACACATCAATAGTGTTAAATCCTTTCTTAGTCAAAAGATAAACTTTAAACTTGCCGTTTCTCTTAAATTCAATTTTTGCTTCCTCATCTACAATAAAATCTTCTGGCTTTACTTTTATTTTCATCGTAACTTAATAATTAAGTGTAAAAACAGGATTTATCGCCGTTGGGTACACTTTAGATAAATTTTAACTTCTTATGGCTGGTTAATCCTGTAAATATTGGTGTAATTATATCTCTTAACTTGGTAGGTTGTCTATAGTAATTAAATAGGTTAAGTTCGTCAATTTCACTTAATTCGTCATTTTTGTGGGTTTGATTAAAAAACTTTCTTATCTTAAATTGAAGAGACGGCTTCTTATGAGGAATAAAAATCATCTATAACTCCAACAATTTTGAGATGGACCTCCAAAGATTGTCATAATAGAAAAATTTTTTTATTCTTTTATACTTATTTTTAATCTTCACAATTCTATAATATCTCCTTCTTTTATTTGAATAACATCAGAGTCAAATATTTTGCACATCTGTCTAATTGCTCTTTTTCCTGTACAGTGTGTAGGAACGATTTTAGAAACGCCTAGTTCTTTTAACTGTTTTATAACAATGCTATTTTCTTCATCTGTATTATTTTTTAAATGAAAACCTCCGATAAGCCAGTAAATATTTTTTTGAAAATGTTTCCTGACATATTTGACTATATTTACTATTCCCATGTGCGCACATCCGCATATCAGCCCTAACCCCTTACCTGTGTCTATCACAAGGGATTGTTCGTATATTTTTCTACCTTCTGACTCAGCATATAGTTCACCTGTAGAATAAACCTTTTCCTTAATCTGGAGCATATCTTTTACTTCAATAAGTTTTACCCCAAAAGAAATGATTCTCTGTTTTATTTCTTGTTTAAAACCGAAACAAATATAAACTGTAACATCTTTTTGGTTCGGTAGCAGATACCACAACCCTGAAATGTGGTCCCAATCATCGTGGGAAATAATGATGTGTTTAATGTTGGGAAGATTTACTTTAAACTTCTTTAGATTGTTTAAGGATACTTTTGGCTTGCCTAATGTATCAAAGAGGATATCTTCATCAATTAAAAACGAAACACCCCATCTGCGAATGAACCGCTGCCATCTTGTTGAACCTAAAGCTATTGCTTTTATCTGCACGTTAATGACATCTATGTTGGCTACAAGAATCTTCCGGAGTAATTTCCTCTAAAAAGCCTTGATTAAATTCTCTTATGACCTCATCTACTGTCTCTCCATCAACACGATATACTTTTATCCCCGAAGCATTGAGCACTTGAACCGCCCGTTTTCCCATCCCCTTACAGACTACCACATCGATTTTTTTGTACCAAGTATTTTCATTGGTTGGCAATTACCATGAAGATGGTCTGTATTAGTGTTGGTGACTGTCTCTATAGTCTCTTTCTCTGTATCATAAATAGTAAAATAAGGAGCACTTCCAAAGTGGGAATAAACTTGTGCTTTTAAACCTTTATCTGTTTCCGTAGGAATACATATTCTCATCCCTAAAACCTCCCACATCTACCTCGACCACCACCACAACCTCTTCTTGCCCAACCTCTGTCTTGAGGAGCTCGGTGAATATTTGTACTTTTACACTGTGGACATTCAACAGGTCTTGGGGCACCATAAGGCACAGACCAGGTATGTTTACAATCATAACAAACAAAATGTCTCTCCACCATTTTAACCACACCTCCTTCTATTTTTAAAGCCTTGCCATTTAAAAGAGCATCAGCAATCTTTTTATGGGCAGAATCTATAGTATTTCCAAATGTCTGACGCGAAATACCCATCTTTTGTGCTGCCTCCTCTTGATATAAACCTTCCAAATCTGCCAGTCTAATTGTCTCTAATTCATCTAAAGTTAAATTTACCTCCCTAAGCATATCAAGAGGAATTCCTTTTGGTTTAAAGTAATTAGCTTGTGGCTGACAACATACTCTTCTGGGAATAAACGGTCTAGGCATAAAAACCTCCTATAATTAGCATATGCTAATTATAATTTAACTAAATAAATTTGTCAAGAAAAAATTTTTCCTTCCTTGCGCAAATATCAGAGATAATTTTTAAGGTTTATTCTGGATTAAAGCTTGTGGCGGGGTGCAAAAATTATTGGGAAAGGATAAACTTTGTCTACCTCTTCAAGTAGATATTCAATAAAAAAATCCTATGAAAGTCAAGAAAATTGCGCTAATTTTTATTAATTCAATTTAGAGTTGATTTGTAAACTCCGAGAAAGAAATAGCAGTTATTTTATCTTTCAAAATCACTTTTTCTCCCGTAAGAGTAACCAAAAAAGCCTTATCAATTTTTTCAGTAAACAATTTACAAAATGCCATAATGCCTTTACACATCTGTAGATTTACCTTGGAAGTTAATTTAACTTCAACGGGAATAATCTTTCCTTTGTCTTCTATGATAAAATCTACCTCTTCACCATACGATGTCCTCCACCAATAGACCTTCGGGATTTTTCCTTTATTGTAGAAACTCTTAAGAATCTCTGAAAGAACGATGGTTTCAAAAAGTTGCCCTGATAATGGCCCTTTGAAAACTTGCTCAAGACTTACAATGCCTGAAAGATAACAAAGTAGTCCTGAATCTATAAAATAAACCTTGGGACTTTTAATTAGGCGTTTTCCTTTATTTAAATAAAACGGTTTTATAGAAATTAATTGATTACTTGCCTCTAAGATAGATAACCATGCCTTGACAGTATTAACTGCAACACCTAAATCTCGTGATAAATTAGAAAGATTTAAAACCTGACCATTAAAGGCAGTCATAAGCCCCAAAAACCTCTGAAAATCCCCTAAATCACCAATTTGGCGCAGTTGCCGAACATCTCTTTCAAGATGAGTCTGTAAGTAACTCGAAAACCACAATTCAAGATTTAAATCTCTTCTAACCACTACCGCCGGGAATCCTCCTTTTAGCACTATTTTTTTAATGGTTTCTAAACCAAAAATAGATTGTTTTCCAAATTGCTCTTTTACAGAAAACGGTAATAAAGTTAAAGTGGCAATTCTACCTGCTAAAGAGTCACTAACCTTTGCCATTAGAGGAAATAATTGTGAACCGGTTAATAGAAATTGTCCGTTTTTGGTCCTCTGTTTATCTATCATTATCTTAAGATAGGAAAATAATTGAGGAGCATATTGAATTTCATCGATGATAATTGGAGGCTTATAATTCTCAAAGAATAATTCCGGCTCTTTTGTAGCCATAAGACGGATATTAGGGTTATCTAATGTTACATAATTATGGATTTTACTAAAAAGATGTGTAAGAAGGGTGGTTTTCCCTGATTGACGCGGACCGGTAACGATTACTGCAGGAAACTGCTTTACCGCAGTTTTAAGTATATGCTCTATCTGACGATTAATATACCGCTTAGGCATCTATTCATCCTTTCTTGCAAGTTTGCAATCACAATGCAAATATACAAGATAAGACATATTTTGTCAAGATATTTTTCCCTCCTTCCTCTTCCACGTGCAAATATCAGTTGTAATTATATCTTTAAACTTTGTGGTTGTCTATGGTAATAAATAGGTTGGGTCCGTTAATTTCGTTATCCTCGTTAGGTTTGTTAA